>SKJD01000204.1 GCA_007116095.1 Candidatus Hydrogenedentota bacterium | reverse complement strand
TGGTAATATCAGAACTACACCCTGAAAATAGTAATCGCCCGCCGGAAAATAGACCGCGCCACCTCCCGGAAGCGACGCCATGATCGCCGCGATGTGCTTGGTGTTCTGCGCCGCCTGTTCACGGTCATTCGCCACCAACGCCTCCGGAGCCTTCAACACATTGACCACGGTCATGCCTTATGCCAAGAGAGATCCGAAAATTAGGAATACAGCAAAAAAGAAGGGCGACAGATACTTCATGAGATTATGTCTCCTGCATGGGGTTTGCGGTACAATGAGGGCAAATTCCGGATCGATACGGTCTGTGCGCTCCAAACTCTACCCGCCATAACCGGGAATATTCAAGCCGAACATGGTGTAGTGCTTTCAATTCGCCACCATGGGGGCAACAATTTTTTTGGGAGATACATGTGAAAATGGAAACAACTTCATTTCGGAACCAACACACCGACAGGCTGGGCCATTGGAGCCTGTGCCTACTCCTGACGCTCCTGGCCATAAGCTTCCTCACCGCCTGCCCGGCAATATCCTCCAGTACGGACCTGTCGAGAGGAGACTTGGAAGTACACTTCATCGACGTGGGGCAGGGGGAGGCTATATTTATACGGACGGCAATGCACCATGTATTGATTGATGGGGGAAGTCGCGGCGAGGCTGTGCCTAATTACCTGGCAAGGCAGGGCGTGGTTCAGCTTGATCTGGTGATAGCGACCCATCCGCACGCCGACCACATCGGCGGCCTGATCAACGTCTTGCATCAATTTCCCGTGCTGGAGGTTATCGACCCCGCCGTGCCCCATACAACCCGGACCTTCGAGGAGTACCTGACCCTGATTGACGATCTCAATATCCCCTTCACCGAAGGGCGCGCCGGCATGACACGCGAACTCGGCGGGGCCACCCTCGAACTACTGCACCCGGTGGACCCCTCAAGCCGGGACCTTAACGACGCCTCCATCGTCGCAAGACTCAGCTACGGCGCCGTGCATTTCCTCTTCACCGGCGACGCCGAAGCCCCCTCTGAATACGCCATGCTGTCGCGGAGCCAGGACCTGCGCAGCACCGTGCTCAAAGTGGGGCACCACGGCAGCCACAGCAGCACAACCCAAGAATTCTTACGCGCCGTGGACCCGGAAATTGCCGTTATTATGTGCGGCGTAGACAACACTTACGGCCATCCGCATGACGTCGTGCTCACCCGCCTCGAAGCGGCCGGAATCCCCATCTACCGCACCGATCTCCACGGCAGCATCGTCATTCATACCGACGGTATAAACTACGAGGTGTCCCACCCGGGTCAGCAAGCACAGTACCAGGAAACCAACACAGCGACCACCGACCGCATCGACCTCAACAACGCCGACCTGGAGACCCTGCAAGGGATCATCCATATCGGCGAAGAGCGGGCGCGGGAAATCATCCGGCTCCGGCCATTCAACAGTATCGACGAACTCACACGGATAAACGGCATCGGCGCGGGACGCCTCCGCGAAATCCGCGAAGAAGGCAAGGCCTGGGTGCAATAATCAGATGGGAGGGACCTGCATGAAAGCCGTCGTCGATCGCATCGAAGAAGACTACGCCGTACTGCTCATCGGCGAAGAAGAAGCCCGCGTCGATTTCCCCAAACACCTCCTGCCCCGCGGCGTGGGAGAAGGGGCCTGGCTCGAACTCAATATTACACACGACCCCGACGCAGAAGCCGCACAACGCCAAAAAATTTCCAGCCTCCTCGACAAACTCAAAAACAAACACAAGCCACGCCCCGACTGAAACCCCGAGCTCCCCACAGACACGATAACTCGGCACCTATAACCTGGTATTTCCCGAAAAACATCCCCACGCCAGTTGACAACCCCACCCCCTTTTTGCTACATTATCCACATCAACGGGCGATTAGCTCAGGTGGTTAGAGTGCTTGCTTGACATGCAAGAGGTCACTGGTTCAAGTCCAGTATCGCCCACCATTTTTATCTTGTTGAATCCCAACGACTTAAGGGATTACCTGTAGCTTGCTACAGTGTAACTTGTAGAACCGATTTTTGCGGAAATTTCCCAAAAATCTACAAGGAGATGCACTGTAATGCCAAAATCAGTCCCCCACACCTGCCCCAAAAAGACAAAAAAGTCTTCCCCCTCTACCTCATCCTCCGCACGTAATCGTCAATCTAAGGATGGTATTCCTCCGCTCCGTCTCCACAAGAGTACGGGCTATGCTTAATCCTCGCCCTCTACACTAATTTCTCGGAGGTCATTGTCTCAATTTTGTTTACAAAGAAGGTGTTCGTTCATCACCCACGGACATACAACCGCTCCGCGGTCGGGCGGTGGTATATCCGTGGGTGATGAACGACTAAAAGGATTTTTACAAGCCACGCATGATATGTTGGCGCATGGGCATGCCGTTACGTCAATGTACTGGATGCCTGCTTACGCAGGCATGACGGTGGTGGGGTCGCATGGCGGCTGGACGTGTTGGCAACCCAGCAATGTACGGGCGGGCCCCCGTGCCCGCCCGTGTGGGTGGAAAACCCCACCAACGCGGGCGAACACAAGGTTCGCCCCTACGCTACACCTCTTCAAAGTCCTTGGGCGCCGCGTCGCAACCAGCCATGCACAAATGCCAGTTTATGACGGGCATGGTTTGAAAGCACGAATGGATAGAGGTCCGATAATCCCATGGAGCGATTGACGTGGTTGAAACCCACGGTAAGCGCGGCCGCAATGCGTATCAGCCGTTCGGCATCAGGCTCCGAATAAGGCTCCCAGCCGCTGTGGGGTATCTGGGGAGAGGACAGACCGGTAGCTACGAAGCTGTCGGCGATGTCTGTCAGATGCAGCAGGTGCGCCGCCGTTTCCGCCCAATCCTCATGCGGGTGTGCGGAGGCGTAACTGGTCAGGTAATACTGTTTCCATTCCGCCGGCGGGCCGTTTTCGTAATGGTATCGCAGGGCTGCCGGGTAATCAATCCGCTCATCACCAAACATGGCGCGGAAGGCATCGAGAAAATCAGCGCGAAGGCTTAGCCGCCACCAGAGCATGTGCGCAATTTCATGGCGCATGTGGCCTATCATGGTGCGATAAGGCTCTTGCAATGCTTCACGGCGGATAGTGAGCAGGACAGGGTCCACCTCCGCCACACTGATGGTAACCACGCCTTCAGCGTGTCCCATAGGAACAGGGGTCGGCCCTTCAGCAAGCATATAAAACACAGGCGGCGCCCCCGGATCCTCCGGACGAAACCAATGCCAGCGCCCCAGATTGTCCAATGCCCACCGTTTGGCCGCCTCGGTCTGCGCCCAATTGGGGATGGCATTGGCAATCGAAGTGTCGGGCGCCAATGCGGTCATGGCGCAGGATCGACAAAAAGCCCCCTCTTCTGGCGCTATCCAGTTACAACCGATTTTGTCCCGGTTGACGCAGAAAGGCGGCATCGGCAGGAAGGCACGCGCCTGCGGATCATAGGCGACGGGGGTTCCGTCGGCTGTGGCGAGGTTGTCAAACCAGAGTGAGCCGGCGCCGACCGGGTTGGCGAAAACACGCATTGCGAAAACTCCAAAAAATGTTAGCTAACCTAACGTGGTACGGACCCACATATCCATAGATTCTGATAAAGGCCCTGAATTATGAAGAGATTCTAGGGCGTTTCGAAGTGAAGTTCGCCCGTAGGATGAATCTCGACACGATTGCGTATGCCGTCGTCATCGGCCCTGAAAGGGGTGTCATCCACGCGGGAATCTTGGGATATCCAGACTTCGCTGTCCGGGCCGACGCGCAGGAACGGATCGGGACTGCTGCTCCATTTTACCCCGTTCAGCCGAAGGTCCGAGCTCCGGCAATTGCTGATCAAGGTATTCCGGTTAAGAAGTTCCTCGTAGATGAAAGTATCATCGGGCTGCGTGCCTTCCGGAAGGGATTCAAGGGTCAGGTAGAAGCGGTTTTCGCCGACAACATCTTCGGCCTCATTTAAACGGCTCATGCCGCGCAGCTCGCTTTGGTCCTGATTCCACACGGAGACCCAGTCTCCGGGCCACCAGGTATCGATATCTTTATGGTCACGAAAAGCGGGTTCCATACTGTAAGTTTATCATTTTTAGCGAATATTATGCATCAAAATTTTCTTCATGCATATAGACTGAATCTCAGATGCATGCACTGATCGCTGCTCGGTCCCACAAGGAAGTAGGTTTTCGGCCAATGCTTGGTGTCTACCTGACAGACCAAAAACCGCCACAGCATTGACCAATGCGGTGGCGGTGCAGGGCGTGCTGTGTATTTCGGGAGTGGGGGAGGACTTAGCTCTGGGGCTCGGCGAGAATCTCGAAGTTGATGAGGACTTCTTCGTTGATGGCTTCGTCGAGATAGCCGTCCTTTTCAATGCCCCAGTTGTAGC
Source organism: Candidatus Hydrogenedentota bacterium (assembly GCA_007116095.1). Taxonomy (GTDB): domain Bacteria; phylum Hydrogenedentota; class Hydrogenedentia; order Hydrogenedentales; family SCBR16-9; genus SCBR16-9. The sequence continues at coordinate 14,025 of SKJD01000204.1, read as the reverse complement.
GGTCGATCACCAGCTCTGATTCCAGGTAAAGTCCGGCATCGTCAAGACGCATGATGACGGGAATACCCAGGCGACGTTCCACGCCGCGCATGGTCAGCGCGCCGTGCATGGTATATTCATCTTCGCCGTCTCCGGCTTCAAAGCGGCTGGAGACGAAGGTGGCCTCAGGATATTCCGCCACATGGAAGAAGTCTTCATCCTTCAGGACATTGGTCAACATACGCGTACGGGTGAAAAGGGAGTCCATGTCGATGGTCAGGTTGACCTGGGTGGTGGTCAGATCGTCGCCCTCAACGGTAATTTCACCTTCAAAAACGTTGAAGAAGCCTTCCTGGCTTTTTAGGGCCTGGTAGCCGGTGAACTGAATGAAGGATTCCGGATTGGGTTCGATAAGGAAGGTTTGTTCTTCTGCAGTGATATCTTCCACGGCTTCTTCTACCGCTTCCGTAACTTCTTCAAGCACTTCCTCGGGGGTCTCCACGGTTTCTTCCATGGTATCGGCGACACTTTCTGCCGGCTCCGCAGCTTCTTCTTCCACGGGCGCTTCGGTCTCGGCATCGTCGTCGTCATCTTCCATGATTACACGGTGCGCGGTTTCCGGGGGCTGGTTATCGCAGCCGACACCACCGGCAACGGCCACGCCAAAGGTCAGTGCAATGATGAGCAACCAACGTAAGTTTGTCATGCTATTAAAATCTCCAGTGGCGCCCCGAGGTCCAGCCAGGGCGATAGGTGAAAGACAGTGAACCTGCTTTTTTATGTAAAAACGCTTCCGGCATCGACAGGCGAGACCGGAAGCATCTATAGGGCTATGGCTTAGGCTTCCCAGTCTTCTTCATATTCGTAATCGTAATCATGGAAGCTGGGCACTTCAAAGTCGAAGCTGTACCAGGCCGGGTCAATCTCAACGGTGCGGCCTTCTTCGCGGGACTGAATGGCTGCGATGGAGGTCAGCGAGGTGGTGAAGCCAACCATCTGGTTATTAAGCGGCACGCCGCCGTTCTTGATGTGGTCAGCGAAGGCGCGGAACTGATAGACATCCGCGGTTTCCATCGGGGTATCGGCCAGCAATTCACGCCCTTTCAGCAGCTCTTCCGTGCTCACCTGAAGGGTGGCGCCGCTCAGGGTGTCGCTGGCGTAGTCGTCCGCGGAAACTTCTTCTTCTTCCAACTCGTCGGCCGGTACGGAAGCAATCGCGCCTGGTTCACCATAGAGCCAGCAATCCTGCTCGGAAAGACGGAAGGTGCCGTAGTCGCCCTGCAGCAATTCGGAGGCGCCACGGTTGGCGTTGGCCAGGATGCTGGTGTAAACGAAGCGCGTCGTGTAGCTCTGGTTGATTTGGCGCATGTCCTGGAGGATGCTGCGCGCATCGATGGGCATGAAGCCGTCGTCCCGCGGGTCCATGTCGTATTCAAAGGAGAGGACGATGTTGTCATCGACTGTCCGGCCATCCCGCCAGTAGTCGATACCGCCGAAGGTATGTACGCGGGCGGGCACGGCCTTCAGGAACCAGTTGGCGATGTCGGTCTGGTGCGTGGCCAGCTCGGTGTAAAGCCCGCCGGACAGGTCCTGATACATCCGCCAGTTCAGGTGGCGTTCCAAGTCATCGATGAACTGCTGTTCCTGTTCATTCAATTCGTAGTCGACCGGGATCTGACGGCGCCAGAAGTGATTGCGGTGCCATTGGGCGGTGATGTGGTTGATCCGGCCAATCTGTTCTTCTTCGAAGGCCAGCTTCATCGCCAGGTTGTACTTGGGATTGTAGCGACGCTGATGCCCGACCTGCACAAACTTGCCGGTCTCGTGGCATTTGGTCACCATGCTGCGTCCATCTTCCACATTGCCGACCAGGGTCTTTTCGCAGAAAACCCACTTGCCCGCGTCCAGGCAGTCCATGGTGATGGGGTAGTGGCTGTTCAGGGGGGTGGAGATCACCACCGCGTCTAGCTCTTCTTCCGCAAGCATTTCCCGGTAATCGTAGTAGGTGCTGGGCATCCGGTATTCGCTGGCCTGTTGCACCTGATCGCGGCCGGGCTGTTCGCCGGCGGGCATCGTGATGCCGGCGTTGGCAAGCTGCCCGTAGCGTGCGGCCCAGCGTTGGTTCGGCTCAAAAACGTCACAGACCGCCACAATGTCCAAATCCGGCGTGCCGGCAATACCGTCGCGAATGTGGAAAGTGCCCTGTCCGCCGGTACCGACCAGGCCGATACGTACTTTCTCGTTCTGGGCATAGCTGAAGGGGGAATAGCCAGCGGCTATTGCGACACCAGCGCCCAGGCCCGCTGTTTTAATGAAATCTCTGCGTGATACGTCGCTCATGTTTGCTCCTCTGTCAATAGCAATATCGGTGAAAATTAATTCTGTTCAAAATTAATTTGGACAGGTGAAACCTTTTCATCGCGTTCTACAATTATTATAGCACGCGCATCGGGGTAATTGGCGCAGTCTGCTTGCGTGTTTTACAGCCCCATCACGTAGAAAGCCATGCTCATCGCATCACTCTCCATCTCCGTATTGGTAATGGCGCTTATGTTTTGAGCCTCCACCTGCGGGGCGCCTGGTACGTGGGTCAATGTTATGACTATGCTTTTCGCCATCTGGTTTGACCCGGTTCTCATAGCCTGCCGATGCGCTGCTCCAAAGGTCATTCAACGCCATGGCGCCTTTCCACGTACTTGATCCATTATAAGGATGCCGAATAGGTGCTGTCCAGCATTTCTGATTTGGACCGACCGCATATACGCTTGAAATGTATGAAAAATCCAACCATACCTACGCTAACAATACTAAGCCTGATATTCAGTGTAGCACGCTGTCCGAACAGGTGCAACAATAAAATCCATGAATCCGGTTTTCCGGCAAAATCATCTCAAAATCGGGTCCGGGGGCGTATCGTGAACTGGATCGGGCCGCTGCCCTTGACAGGCGGCGACAAAGCGCTTGATGTCCGGGTCGCGGCGTATTCCCAGGCGGGTCATGGCGAAATCATAGCGTACAGGGTCTTCGGGCGCAATGCGCCGAAACGCGGCGCTGACTTCGGAAACGGTCCGTAGGTCGGCCTGTTTGCGCTGGGTCATGCCCAGGGCGTGGGTGAGTCGATACATGTGGGTGTCCATGGGGATTAAGAGCCGCGCCGGTGTGGGAGCTTCGCTGCCTAGCAGCGCCTGCCACGCGCCCGGGTCCACGGCATCTTGCCTTATCATCCAACGCAAATACAGGTGCCAACGTTTACACGCGCTGCCCCGTGCGGGCGTCGGCAAGAGGTAATTCTTCTCCCGCTTTCCCGCCGCCAGCAGGCAGTCCACCCAGGCCGACAAGACCGGCAGTATATCGCCGGCAGGGGAGGCAGTTCCCTTGGGCGACGGGTCCAGGGCCTTGAAGCTTGCGGCCAGGGCGCCCGATTCCCGAAGCTGGCTGCCCAGCGCTTCGAGCAGGGCACAGAGATCCGCTGCGTATACATAGCGGTATTGAAAGCCCCGGAAATCCCGCTGCAATTGGGCAAGGCTGCGATCAGCCAAAAACACATGGGGCCGGTCGCCCAGTACTTGCAAGACCTGGCCAATACTCTTCAGAATCTGTTGCACACCGCCAAAGGCCAGGGCCGCCGCAATCAACCCGACAATCTCCTGATCCCGGGGGTCGGGGTAATCATAGACTACCTGCAACGGGTCGGGGAAGACGAATTGCCGGTGATTGTAGCGCGCATAGAGCTGGTCGAGGTGGGGTTTGAGGTAGTGCATAGGTACATTATAAATCAGGGGGTAACGCCCAAGGAAAAAACGCCATAATGTCAGCGGTCCGAAGTATTGTCCTTGAGGGGATTGCGGGAGAGGAGTCGGATGACCAGGCCGATAATGCTGAGCATGATGCCCAGGGTAATGCTGGAGATGCCGCCGACATAGGCGCCGACGACCCAGCGGCTGCTGCCGATGATCTGGGCAATCACGGCGCAGACCAGGCCGAACAGCACCAGGGTAATGCCGGTAATGAGGAAGTCAAACTTCTGGCGGTCGTCGTGTCCGTCTACAAGGCCATCGACTTCACTGAACTGCTGGATAAGGTCCGGCTTGCGCTCCAGCCGTTCTAGCAAGACCATCCGCAGCCGGTAATTCAGCCACACAGCGGCCACCTTGTGTATCACCAGATAGCACAAAGCAAAGAGAACAATAAAAACGGGAATAATTAGTATCCAGGAGTACATGCATTCAACCTATTCAGTACGTTTGCCGGCTACGCTGCGCAACCTTCTGACAGGGCCTTGGCGCACTTTGTTTCAGTTTCAGCGCAAGCCTAGTAACAACAGCCATTTAGCCTGTGTTTCAGTGCGACGGAGGCGAAACCTGACTCCTGTCGCGCCTGTCATATCGATGAGTAACCGGCAAGCATATCGGGCCGTCACGTCCGTGATAGTTACTTGACTTCAAAACAACAATTTCGTGGTTTTTATAATGATTTATGTGCGCAGTATAGCATTGGCGCTGGTTCTCGCCGCAGCCATTCAGGCCCTGACCGTTGGGGTGCTGGCTCCGTTTTTGCCGCGAGAGCTGTGTCGACCGATGGTGAAGGCCGAGCGCACCTTGACGGTGCCGGCGACCCGCGAACTGAAATTGTTGAATGACGACGGCGCCATCCGCATCTACACGCATTCGGACCCCCATATACATGTCCGGGCCAATATCCGCGCCTACACCCCCGATTCCGAGGCGCGTCCGGTCGCCCAGGCCTATCTCAGCGAGCTGATTTATTATGAGCAGCATGGCCCGACCACGTACCTGATCACCGAACCCAAAGAACGCCCGGACGTCATCGATCTGCGGGTGGATTACGTGATCCAGGTGCCGCTGGGCACGGATTTGGACCTGCGGGGCATGAATGGCAACATATGGATCGCCCGGGACGCCGGGAATGTGCATATTGAAGGCAACAATGCCGACGTGGAGATCAACGAACCCTTCGGCACGGTTTTCGTGCAGAGCATGAATGGGCGTATACGCGTTTTTGGCGCGACCTCGGACACGATACTCTCGACCATCAACGGCAGTATATACGCCCATATGACCGGCGGAAGTCTGCGGGCCAGCACCACCAACGGCGCCATCGTGGCGCGCTTGCTGGACCTCAGCGTGCATGAATGCATTCTAACCGCGCAAAATGGCGGGATTACCCTCGCCCTGGCGGAGGGCGTCTTCGCCGATGTGAGCGCCCACACCGAGCGGGGTATTGTGCAGTCGGACTTTGAAATTGACCTGGAAGAAGGTGTCCAGCAACGGAAAACACTGCGGGGTATGATAGGTAATGGGAGTACGCGTGTGAGCATGACTTCGATGAACGGAAACATCTGGATCACACCGCATTACCGCCGCGATTCCGACGTCGATACCGAAACTAGGGAAGGTTTCGCCCTGTTCCAGCGTTACCTTAATGCGAGCCAATAAATCAGGTGGGTGGTATGGGAGTACCGCAATGCGATTTTATTGCTACCACCGAAAGGAGCGGCGGAAATGACAAGAATGAACACGACGAACGCGTCTCTGGAACATGCTCATAATGGCTTTTCAGGTGTTAATGAAGAAGTAGATGTCAACGAAGCCATCGCCAAAAGCGATTGGGCGGCGCTCAATGACATCACTTTGGTGCAGGCAACCAAAGACGGGCACACCGAAGCGTTTTCGGAATTGGTGCGCCGTCATCAGCATATTGTCTTTAACGTGTCGTGTCGCTTCATGCGTGACGCCGCGATGTCGGAAGACATGGCCCAGGAGGCCTTCCTCAAAGGCTATCGGCTCTTAAAGGGCTTCCGAGGGGATTGCAGCTTCTCCACCTGGATGTACCGGGTGACGTGCAGTGTCTGCCTGACCGAGCTGAACAAGCGCAAGCGACGGAACGAAGTGGCGCTGGAGACCGAGCACACCCATCATATGGCCGTCTTTCCGGATGAGAATATTGACATGCCGGAACATATACGACGCTGTATCTCCAAATTGCCCGAACGTTATGCGACCATTATCACCTTGTATTATCTCGAAGGTTTGCCCTATGATGAGATCGTTGAGATCATGCAAGTCCCGATGGGCACGTTGAAGACCTGGATGTTCCGGGCCCGCAAACAGTTGTCCAAGATTGTTGAGAAGGAATTGTACACAGGTGTCTGAGAAACGATCAGAACATGAAGTAAATGACTGGATCGATTCTTCCTTGCAGCGTGAGCGGCGTAGCTGCGCCCCGCTCTTTTTCCACCGGAAAATGGAGCAAAGCCTGCGCTTTGTCGCCATAAGAGACGCGGAGAGCCAGCGATTCCGCTACTCGGTGATGGGACTGATGTTTTCCCTGCTGGCGTTGCCCCTGATTGCCGGCGGCTTGGTGATCCTGTTCACCGGAAGCGCCGCGATACGCAACAGCTTTCCCGGCTTGCGCGGCAAGCTCGACTATTACCTGACCACCAGCGGTTTGGGCGCTTGGCAACCAACCAGCGAAACGCTCTGGGCTGTCGGACTGGGGCTGCTGGTGTTTGTGGTGCTCTTGGGCTTATTCCCCCTGCGCAACCGCATCCTGAGCTGACACAGACCAACTGATATTAAAGCATGCAGGCTTCCTGCTTCCGGATGATGGGAGTAGGAAGTCTGTTTTTTTGTGGGAAGACTGGATCGCTGTCCGACATACACGCAATCATGGCGAGAACCCCGTAAGACATAACAGGGAGATGTTTTTTTTCACAAAAGTCGCGAAAATGCATGAAAAAGGTTTTTAACGCAAAGACGCCGAGACGCGATGGTGCAAAGGGCTTTGGTGCTCCCTAAGATCGTTTTTTATTCGTGTACATTCGTGGTTCAAAGGTGTGAGCGATGAATAACCATGATTTTATACGAATAGAAACCAATATGTGGAATGTATCGTTGATGGGTAATCGAATTTTCCCTGTTATACAGTTGACACGAGCCCGTGCATTGATGCAGGATGATGACGCTAGGGGCGGTGGCGTAGCATATCATCCGGCGTCATTCTTAAAAGTCAAAATCGGAGTATGTGATGGCATGGGCGCCACAGACAAGATGAAACGAGAACTTGGGGCATCCTCCGTTTCCACCCTCCAGATTCTGGGGGGGGTGGTCATTTTGCTCCTGGTCATCATCATGCTGGCTTGGCTCTTCGCCCCGGAACGCCCGATTGCCCCGCCGACATCGCGCATGAGCTATGAAGCGCCGCCTACCCGTACAGCAGAACCACCACCTTTCCAGGAACCCTTCCCCGAATACGCCCAACCCGACGCCCCCGCCATGCCGGAGGTTGTCCAGCCCGCGGCCGACACACAGCTCGGTGACGAAGCCGCCGATCTGGAATACTACATTGAAGGCCGCATATTTGCTCAGGAAACGGGGGAGCCCCTACCCGATGTCGAAATCCGGTTGCTATCAAACCAGCCGTCTCCCGAAGACATTGACGTAAATCCTCGGATGCAGGCATTGTATCGAAGCGATGAGGAGGGGCGCTATCACGTGCCTTTGCAGGGTACAGGCCATCATCATATTGGCTATAGGCACCCGGATTATATCCAACAATACGCCTTACTACATATCTACCCGGACAACCCGGTCATTACACGCAATGTCTCCCTGCAAACCGGTGCGCGTATATCCGGCCGGGTGACGGAGGAGGGGAGTGGACGTCCGGCGGCAGGGGTAACGGTGGTCGTGGAGCACGCCGGCAAGCAGGCCGAGACCGATGAGGACGGTCATTATGAAATCCGGGGCATACAATTCGGGGAACGCAATGTCTATGTGCAGATGGAGGGCATTCCCTATCTTCCAGGCCGGGAACTCCCGTATCAACGCATCCGGATCGTCCAGAACGAACATAAACGCAACGTCGACTTCCGGCTGGCGCCCGCGGGAATCGTCTGGGGCTATGTCATGACGCCGGACGAGGATCCGGTCCAGGCAACGGTGATGTTGACCGGCACAGAGAGTATCCTGAGCCAGGCGCTAAACGCCATGACCCGGCCGGAACGCTTTATGGTCGCCAGCTCCGACGAGGAGGGCTATTACGAACTAAGTGGCGTGCCGCTGAATGAAACCTGGCGCCTTTACGCTTCGGCCCACAACGAGGAGCACGCCCCGCAACTGGTCGATCCCTTCATGCTCAGCGCGAACCGCCGCGAGGCCCGCATCGACATCTACCTGTTCCCCGGCACCAACATCCGCGGCATTGTGCGGGACACGCGGCGCAATCCCGTGGAGGGCGCCGAGGTCGTCTGTATACCCGCCTTTTCCCAGCTTTTGGGGCCGCTGGACCGCGCCCAGGCCTTCAGCAACGCCACCACGGATGAGCAGGGCCATTTCGAAATTACCCAGGTGCCCGCCGGCAGTTACCAACTCTATCCTTTCAAGGAAGGCTATAAATTCAGCACCACCGGCCAGGCGGTCTACCCCAACGGCTATAGTGACATGGATGGCGTCACGTTGACCCTGTTGCCCCAGGACGAAGGGCGCTACCAGGTATACGGGACGGTGCTGGACAGCAACCGGCGGCCTGTGACCGGCGCTTCGGTCAACCTCGCCGGGGTTTCCACCGAAAGTTTTGACGCCCTGGACCGCAACGCCCAGACCGACGGCCAGGGCGCCTTCCGTTTTGAAGGCGTGGAGACAGGCACCTACCAGCTTACGGCGCAGCGCGACGGCTATGCCGCACGCACCCTGCACCAGGTGCGTTTGAACCAGCCCAATGAGATTGTCCTGAACGCCGCGTCAATCATTCGCGGCCAGGTGCTGGTGCGTGACAGCAACCAGGCGCCCAACAGCTACCGCGTTACGGCGCAGCCGATTTCCTCGGTCGCCGGGCCGTCGGTGATGGACGGGATGATAAGCGGCGGCGGCAGCTATTCCGGCTCCGAGCCTTCTGGGCGCTTCGAGCTCAGCGTGGCGGCGGGCGAGTACCGCCTGGAAGCGCTGGCCATGCGCTATGTCCCCGCACGGATGGAGGTATCCGTGGCGGCAGGGGAAGTCCTGGAGGGCATTACGCTCTACCTGGAAAGCAGTGGGGGCGTGATCTCCGGAGAAGTGCAGACCAGCGACGGAAGCAGTCCCCAGGGAACCGAGGTGCTATTGGTGGAGTCCGACAGCGCGGATCAGGCTTGGGTGATGATGGCGGGGGCCTCCAGTACAACACAACAAGTAGGGGCGGACGGCGCGTTCCAGTTTACCATGCTCCCCGAAGGCACGTATATGCTCCTGGCGCGGCATCCGTCCTATGCCCCAGCCTCCGCTGGTCCCGTGGAATTGCAGGTAGGCGAACATGTACAGGATATCACCATTGATCTGGGGGCCGGGGGCGCCCTCGAGGGCTATGTCTACCAGCAAGGCCGCCCGGTGGCAGGCGCGATGGTCATCGTGCTGGTGGGTGGACAGCCCTTCACCACCAACGTGGACAGCGAGGGCTATTACTACATCGACGGCCTGAGCGCCGGCACGCACCAGGCGATATTCAGCACTTCCGGCGCGGGCGATTTCATGGGCCTTTTCAATACCCGGGGCGTACTGGTGGAAATAGAAGAAGGCCAGGTCACCCGGCAGGATTTCGGCACGGGGGATGGGACGCGCATCGAAGGCTTCTGCTCTCCGTCGCCCGCTTCCTTCATCGGCGGCCGGGCTGTCCTGCGCCAGCCCGGGTTCCCAACTGCAAGTCTCGGCGACTTCGTCAACGTGGACCAGGTACTGGGCAACAGCACCGGCGTCGACAGCAGCGGCTACTTCGAGTTTGACAATGTACCCGCAGGCGACTGGCAACTGGACATCTATTACTTTGAAGCCTCGGCCTCGCTGATGTCCTCCATGCGTTACGTCCACACCGAAATTGTTTCCGTTTCGCATGAAGACACCGATTTGACCCTTGATATCGCCCTCAGCGCATATTAATATGGGGGGCAGGGAGGCCGGAGTATCGAAGCTTGCTTCGTTGAGTTCAGCAAAGCGAGCTTTGCTACTCCGGAACAATGGAGTATCGAAGCTTGCTTCGTTGGATCTGGAGTGACGAAGCTTGCTTCGTCCAACCAAGCGAAGCAATCTTCGCTACTCCGGATACTCCGATACACGCACATTTGGAAAGGCACATGGGAACTTCACCCCTGATAGAAATAACCGGGCTCACCGTACGCTACGGCAGCTTTTGCGCCCTGGACAATCTCAGCCTGGAGATACACGGTGGGACGATTGGCCTGCTGGGCCCCAATGGCGCGTGGAAGAGCACACTGATCCGCACGCTGCTGGGCTACAACCGGGCCGCGTCGGGCACGGTGAAGGTCTTTGGTTACGAGTTGCCAAAATCGGTAATCGCTGTGCGCCAGCGGATTGGCTACATGCCCGAGCGCGAGGTGAACAGCCCGAAGATCAGCGCGGTCAATTTCCTGAACTACCTGGGCCGCCTGGCGGGGATGCGGCAGGTGGACGCCATGGAACGCAGCCATGAAGCGCTGAACTACGTCGGCCTCGGCGAGGCGCGCTATCGTAAAATGGAGACCTACTCCACCGGGATGCTCCAGCGGGTGAAACTCGCGCAGGCCATCATCCATGACCCGAAACTCCTCCTGCTGGACGAACCGACTAACGGCCTGGACCCCCGGGGACGCCTGGAAATCCTGGACCTTATCCGCGAGATTGCCGCCGAGCGCAAGGTCTCACTCCTGCTGTCCTCCCATCTGCTGCCCGATGTGCAGCATGTCTGTGACCGGGTTATTGTACTGCACCAGAGCAAGATGGTCGATGACATGGACATGGCCGCATTGACCGCGCCGCGCAGCGGGTATTACGAGCTGCGGGTGCGGGATGACCACGACGGCTACGCAGCGGCCTTGGAGGAGCAGGGTGTGTCGTGCAGCCACCACCGCGAAGACCTGATCCATGTCCGCCTGGAAGAAACGCAATCCCCCCGGTTGCTCTTCGAATTGGCGGTGGCGCGACAGACCCAGGTGCGGCATCTGGAGCCCTTGCGCGGCGATCTGGCCGAAGCCTTCATGAAATCCATATCCGGGAGCTGAGCCGCATGCCCATCTACAAACAACAATACCGCCAATATAGCGGCGTCTCCCGCCACCACTTTCGCTGGGTGGTGATCATCGAGCAGGAACTGCATCTAGCGATGCAGTCCCGCCTGCTCAAGTATTTGATGCTCTTCGGCCTGCTGCATGTCCTGATGCGTCTGGCGCAAATCATGATTTACGACATCATCATGCAGGACCCGAACAACCCCATGACCCAGGCCTTCCTGCAACTGGACTTTATCGTGGTGAACGCCCGCACCTTCTTCGATTTTATTCGCATGCAGGCGACCTTGTTGCTGCTGGTCTTTCTGGTAATGGGATCGGGGATGGTCTGCAACGACTTCAAGAACAACCTGATGGAAGTCTATTTCGCCAAACCCCTGAACTGGAAGGACTACGTGCTGGGCAAGCTGGGCGCGCTGGTCCTGGTGGGCTTGTGCCTGACCGCCATCCCCGGAACCCTGCTGGTCATCCTGCACAACCTCCTCCTGCCCGGCTGGAACACCTTGCAGGAGACCTGGACCTTTCCCTTCGCGATGTTCGGTTTCTCCCTGTTGATTATCCTGCCGACCGCACTCTCCATCCTGGCGGCCTCCTGTCTTATGAGCAGCGAGAGTTTCGCCGCAGCAGCGGTTTTTGTGTTGGTCGTGACGAATGGTGTTTTCGCCAGCACCCTGAGCGGCATTCTGTTTGATCCACGCTATATGATTATCTCCACGCCCCTGGCGGTCTATAGGCTGGGTTTGGCGCTGTTCACCAGTGAAACCCGCTACATCGGCCAGGACTTCATGGGCGTAGGATGGCAACCGGCCCTGGTGAATGTGCTGCTGGTATGCGTGGTGGCGGGCAGCATCTTTATCCTGCGCGTACGCAAGGCGGAGGTGGCGGTATGAGCCATGTGATCGAAACCCGGGAACTTTCCAAATGGTTTGGGGAGGTGATGGCGCTGAACAACCTGAGCCTGGAAATCACGACCGGCGTGACCGGACTGCTCGGCCCCAACGGCGCGGGCAAAAGCACCTTCATCAAACTCGCGCTGGGACTCTATGAACCCGGTAAGGGCGTCATCCGGGTCTTCGGCGAATCGCCCCGCCACAACCTGGGTGTATTGCGCCGCATCGGCTTTTGTCCGGAGAGCGATCACTTCTTTGACAACATGACGGGCTATGAATTTGTCTACTGGCTCAACCGGATTTGGGGCCTGCCCGGCAAAGTGGCGCGGCAACGGGCGGAAACAGCCTGCGAACGGGTGCATATGCAGGACTGGATGCACAAGCCCATCACGCAGTACAGCAAGGGCATGCGGCAGCGCATCAAGATTGCGCAGACGCTATGCAGCGGCCCGGAGCTGATTTTCCTGGATGAGCCAATGAACGGCCTCGATCCCCAGGGCCGGGAGGAAATGTTTGCTTTGATTCGGGAACTGGGGGAGGCGGGGCTGACCGTCCTCTTCTCCAGCCACATCCTCTATGAAATCGAGCGGGTGACCAGCAATGTCTTGTTGCTGCACCAGGGCGCCTTGCTGGCCCAGGGCCGGGTGCGGGAAATCCGCAATCTCATTGATGACCACCCCCACAGCATCACCGTGCATTGCGACCAGCCCCGACGGCTGGCGCGGGACCTGGCGGAACTCCCGGGCATCATGGCGCTGGAGTTCATCGACGAGGCGTCGGGACTCTGCATCCGAACCTCGGACCCCAATGCCTGCTACAACACCTTGAACCGGCTGGCGCTGGAAGAAGCGCACAGCATCCGTCAGATTACCTGCGCCGACGACAATCTCCAGTCGGTTTTCGAATACCTGGTGCGTCAATGAACGGCGGAATTGCCACATGAAAGAAACCATGTCCGAACAAAGCGATATTGCGGAAACGGGCCTGCACGCCCTGCCGCCGTATAATGACAAGGTATCCTGGTGGGGACATTACACCGCCATGCTGGGCCTGTCCACCATGCTGCTGGTGCGACGCCGGCGTCTATTGCTGGCGGCCGTGATAACCATGCTGCCCATTTTCTTCCCACTGTCGGAAGCGTATCTCGGGACCTACGCGCAGATGGGCGGGATGTTCCCGGATTTGAACCGGGACATCTATCTGCCGAACCTCGCGCCAATCCTCGCGCTCTTCTTCGCCGCCATGCTGATTGGTGAGGACCTGGAGGCGCAGACCATGCCCTACTTCCTCACCCGGCCATTGCCGCGCTCGATGTGGGTCCTGGGCAAGTTCACGGCCTACCTGATCGTTGCTGGTGGCCTGATTGTGGTCTCCCAGTGGCTTAGTTTCCTCGCCTGCACCATGGCGCCCAACTTCGGCATCGACCGGCAAAACCTGATCCTGCTGGCCCACTACAACGCCGTGGCCTTTCTGGCGGTGTTGGGCAATGGGGCGGTGGCCTTGTTTCTGGGGGTGATTACAAAGCGCCCCATCGTGTTGGGCGTATTGGTCTTGATCCTATGGCAACGCCTGGCCGCCATCATTCCCGGAGCCGTCGACTTCTTCACCATCAACAAGTACATCGAGATGATTGCGCCGCAGTCCCTGGGCGCAACGCAGGACCAGAGCATCCAGACGGCCCTGGGCGAAATCGCCAAGCAACAACTCTACATCAGCGCGGGCGAGGCCCTGCCCGCCTTGCTCGCCATCTCCGCGGGATTTATTCTGGCCACCATCTTTGTCCTCCGCGTGCGGCAATTCGAGCAGAATAAAGCCATTGGCAGTTGAACCCTCAGCATCAGACCTGTACCATGCAGGGCACATGCATGGCACCACGCGAACATAATAACCATTCAATTCGCGCTCATTGATGCGCCTTCGCGGATAAATCAAAGGAACCACGAATAAACGCCAATGAACGCGAATATTTTACACAGAGCATTAACATTTACTGCATTAATAGATATATTTACTGAGCGTAATGCAGTTATTATTACAAATGTTTTATAATAGTATGATATTATATTCGCGTTATTTCGCGTTCATTCGCGGATAACAAACAGG
>SKJD01000258.1 GCA_007116095.1 Candidatus Hydrogenedentota bacterium | reverse complement strand
TTTTTCTGCGAGCACCACATGAACCACCCGCAAATTCCGAAGTGGGAAGGCGTGCGCGGCGAGCGCTATGTCTACGCCCGCTATTTCGAGGAGGACTACGAGTTCCTCCACGATCTCCAGGAGGACCCGGATCAACTCCGGAACTTCCGGGACGATCCTGCCTATGAGAACACTTTGGAGGCGATGCGTCAGCGCTGCGATCAATACATCGAACGCTATACGGAGGCATAGCCCCTACATCCCAATCTATTGCTGCATGAAAAACGGCGCCCTGAGATACATTCCCGGGGCGCCGTTTTGTTTTCTTTGGGCATGGATTGAGGAGTTTATGCCTTGTTCTCGGCGCTCACAACATAGACGGCCTCTTCCGCGAAGAGATTGGGGAGTGTGCGTGATTTGCCCTTGGCGTAGAGCGGGATTTCCTTTTCGATGTGAATGCCCAGTTGCTCGCAGAAGCGTCGGAAGTCCTTGATGGAGAGAACATGGCGGTTGGGAGACTGGTACCAGGCATAGGGCAGGTTCCGTGTTACGGGCGCCTGGCCGAGCAGGGTCTTTACACGCACCCGCCAGTAACCGAAGTTCGGGAAACTGATAATGCATTGTTTACCGACCCGGAGCATTTCGCGCAGGACAAGCTCAGGATTGCGCAGTACTTGTAGTGTCATACTCAGGATGACCACGTCGAAGCTTTGATCAGGCAGGGCGCCCAGACCCTTGTCGATGTCCGCCTGAATCACCTGGATACCCCGGCGCACACAACTGACGATGTTGCCCTGGGAGAGCTCCAGGCCGAGTCCCTGTACCTCTTTTTGCGCGATGAGGCGGCAGAGTAGCTCGCCGTCGCCACAGCCGATGTCCAGTACCCGGCACTTTTCCGGGACGAGATCGATAATCATGTCATAGTCCACCCGGTGCCCCTGGTAAATGTTTTCCCGGTTGGCGCGAGGTGGACCCTCGTCGGCTTCGGAGTCGGCGTCCAGTTGCTGGGTGCGCACGAGATCCGGGTTCATTGCATGGGCCAGGTAGCCGGAGATGAGTTTCTTCAGTACGTCCACCTCCAGTAAAAAGGCGTCGTGGCCGTATTCCGACTTGACGTTGCAATATGTGACATCCTTGCGTCCCCGTGCCAGGCTGTAAGCGATGTCCTCCGAGAAGTATGGTGGATAGAGCCAGTCCGAAGAAAAAGCCAGCACCAAGGATTTGCATTGCACCTGGCGCAACGCGTCGTCCAGGGAGGCATAGCCCGCGGAAATGTCGAAATAGTCGATGGCCTTCGTCACATAGAGATAGGTGTTGGCGTCAAAGCGGTTTACAAACTGCTGCCCCTGGTAATCCAGATAGGTCTCCACCGAAAACTCACTGTCGAAATCGTAGTGAAAGGCCTCGTTCTCACGCAAAGTACGGCCAAACTTGTTGCGCATGGACTGATCCGACAAGTACGTGATATGGGCCAGCATCCGTGCAATCGCTAAACCGCGCGTGGGCATTTCTTCTTCGTAGTATTGGCCATGATTGAAATTGGGATCCGCCTGGATGGCGTTGCGGCCCACGGCGTCAAAGGCGATTTGCTGGGCGCCGCTCAGGTGTGTGGAGGCGATAACCATCACCGACTTCACGCGGTCCGTATAATGTACAGCCCATTCAAGCGCCTGCATGCCGCCCATGGAGCCCCCGGCTACGCAGAGGAGTTGTTTGATGCCCAGGGAATCCACCAGCGCGACTTGCGCTTTCACCATGTCGTAGATGGTGATGATGGGGAAGTTCATGCCGTAGGGCTTGCCGGTTTCGGGGTTTATGGAAGCCGGCCCGGTCGATCCTTGGCAGCCGCCGATCACATTGGAACAGAAGACGAAATACTTGTCGGTATCAAAAGCCTTACCAGGGCCGACCATCGTGTCCCACCAGCCCGGTTTGCGATCCTCCGGGTGGTGCCGCCCCGCCACATGCGCATCCCCGGAAAGGGCATGCGTGATGAGGATAGCGTTGCTCTTGTCTTCATTCAGGGCGCCATAGGACTCATAGGCCAGGGTGATCGGCCCCAACGCCGCACTGCTTTCCAGCTTGAGTTTGTTGGGCGGTTCTGCGAATGTGAATGTCTGGACTTCAACCAGCCCTATTGAACCTTCTTCAGGCATGAAGACGGATACTCCTTTGAATACAAATGACGTTCTGGATACTGAAAATAGAAGCGTTAGATTTCCAGAGGCACTGCCGTTTTATCGGCTGGATTATTGAAAAGCGCCTGGAAAATAGCGAGAAAATGCGGGGCAGACAGCTTGACCGCCCCGCATTGTTTTAACTGTTTATTGTTGCGATGCTTTCAGGGCCTGGTCGATGTCGGCGATGATGTCGTCGATGTCTTCGAGCCCCACCGAAACGCGGATAAAGTCCGGGGAGACCCCGGCCGACTGCTGTTCTTCCGGGCTGAGTTGCTGGTGCGTGGTAGTGGCCGGGTGAATCACCAGCGTCTTGGCGTCCAGGACATTGGCCAGGTGCGAAGCCAGCTTGCACTCGTTGATGAACTTGGGCGCCGTATCGATACCGCCCTTGATCCCGAAGCCCAGGATGGCGCCCTGTCCACAGGGCATGTACTTCTGCGCCTGGGCATGGTTCTTATGGCTCGGCAGTCCCGGGTAATTCACCCAGCTCACCAGCGGATGCGATTCCAGGAATTGGGCCAGCTTCAGCGCGTTCTCACAGTGGCGAGGTACACGCAGATGCAATGTCTCGATGCCCTGAAGCAGCAAGAACGCATTGAACGGGCTCATGCAGGGGCCCATATCGCGCAGCAGGGTGACCCGCGCCTTGAGAATATAGGAGATGTTTCCAATGGGCTTGAAGTGCTCATAGAACTTCATCCCGTGGTAGCTCTCATTCGGCTCCGTTAATTCGGGGAACTTGCCGTTGTTCCAGTCGAACTTGCCGCTGTCCACCAGCACACCGCCGACGGAGGTGCCGTGGCCGCCCAAGACCTTGGTCGCCGAATGCGCGACGATGTCGGCCCCGTGATCGATGGGACGGAAGAGCATGGGGGAGGTGACTGTGTTGTCGACCATGAAGGGGATGCCGTTGTCATGCGCTATTTTGGCGATGGCCTCGAAGTCCGCCACGTCATTCGCCGGGTTGCCGATGCTCTCGGCAAAGACCAGCCGGGTGTTGTCGTCGATGGCCTTGGCGAAATTATGGGGATCCTGGGCGTCCACAAAGCGCACCTCAATGCCCAGGTCCTTGAAGGTGTGGGCGAAGAGATTGTAGGTGCCCCCGTAGAGGGTGGCGGTGGACACGATGTTCTGGCCAGCCTTGCAGATATTCAGGCAGCCGATGGTGATCGCCGCCGCGCCCGAAGCCAGGCCCAGTCCGAGCACGCCGCCTTCCAGCGCCGCTACTCGCTTTTCCAACACATCCACGGTGGGGTTCATGATACGGGAATAAATGTTGCCGAATTCTTCCAGGCCAAAGAGCCGTGCGGCGTGTTCATGATCGTTGAATACATACGAGGTGGTCTGGTAAATCGGCACGGCCCGGGAACCGGTGGTGGGGTCCGCTTCCTGGCCGGCATGCAGGGCGAGGGTGCCCAGGCCGGTGGCTTTATCGGTCATGTTGATGATCCTTCTTCGAGTTATTATGTTCAAAGTCAGTGGGTCCACCCCACGATACGAAAAGCATCCGGTAATGGCCTTTTTGCATCGGGTGGCGCCAGGTCCCCTATGCTACCATAAACACAAATCGGGGTGAAAAGAAGCCCAAGGCTTGTCTTCACCCCGATAATGCACATTATGCCGGGTCGGCGATTTTATTCCACGATGCGATTACGCATTCTGGAACAGCGGGGTTGAGAGATAGCGTTCGCCAGAGTCGGGCAATACCACAACTATCGTCCGACCGGAGTATTCGTCCTGGGCGGCCAGGCGCAGGGCGACCGTAGCTGCCGCGCCGCAACTGATACCGCAGATAATGCCTTCTTCCTTGGCCAGACGCCGCGCCATGTCAAAGGCCTCGTCATCGGTGATGGTCTCGACCTTGTCGACGAGGTCCATGTCCAGGATGTCCGGCTTGAAGCCAGCGCCGATGCCCTGGATTTTGTGCTTGCCTGGGGAGCCGCCGGAAAGGACCGGGGAAGTGGCGGGCTCCACAGCGACGCTTTCAATGGCCTTGCCCTGTTCCTGCTTGATGTACTTGCTGACGCCGGTGATGGTGCCGCCGGTGCCCACGCCCGCGACGAGCACATCAATGCTGCCTTCGGTGTCGTTCCAGATTTCCGGTCCAGTTGTTTTGATGTGGATGTCCACATTCGCCTGGTTCTTGAACTGCTGCGGCAGGTAGTATTCTGGGTTGTTCTTGGCCAGGGCTTCCGCTTCTGCGATGGCTCCGGGCATGCCTTTGTCGCCAGGCGTCAGAATCAAGTCTGCGCCGAAGGCTTTCAGCATGTTGCGCCGTTCCAGGCTCATCGTTTCCGGCATGGTAAGGATCAGCTTATACCCGCGCGACGCAGCGACGAAGGCCAGAGCAATACCTGTGTTGCCTGAGGTCGGCTCGATAATCGTGCCGCCCGGCTTCAACAGGCCTTTTTCTTCGGCGGCCCAGATCATGGCGGCGCCGATACGGCACTTCACAGAATAGGCCGGGTTGCGCCCTTCGATCTTGGCGTAAACTTTTTCGGTCTTCAATCCCTTGGCCAACTTTGAAAGTTTGACCAACGGGGTGTTTCCGATACTGTAGCTGTTGTCTTCATAGACACGCATTGTTCTGAACGCTCCTTCCAATAAAATCCGGTTTAATGCATACCTGTCAACTGAGTCGGTTGCAATGGTATAACCTGCACGTCGTGTCCAGTGTTGTAGGCGCGGGTTGATTCGGGTACGCACGGGGTGACGATTATAGCCTGGACACCACATCGTAACATTGTAACGGGTTTGCATCCCAATAAACAAATCAATTATTACAAAACAGGTAAAGATTATAATGTATCGTTGCTTGCCTTCATGTTAACCTGTTGAGTAGCTGTTTCATTCCTGCGCTGCTTCCCTAAGGTTCCGCCAGGCGCTATGCAAACCTGCCTGGGCGATGTCGGGCATATGGGGACGAGCGTCCTCCGGCAATTCCGCCAGGTCCAGGAACCAGGGACCGATCGTGGCGATGAGCTCAGGTTGCAGGGCGTCCATGGTCCGCAGGTAGTCCTGCTTGAAATCTTCGGGAGGTAGCACATTGCCGTCGGCGAAGTATTGGGAACGCGCAAAGGCCCCGAAGAGCTTGCCGTGCTCCCGGCAGATCGCCCGCAACGCCGCGCCTTGCATCATGAAGTAGTGGCGGTATCGGGGATGTTGCAACACATAGGCATCGTGTTCCGTGGGTGTCGCGCCGGGTTGCTGGTTGATGGGAATTGAACGGGTGGTCTCGTGCACAGCGCCGGCAAACCAGGGGGAAGCCATTAGCG
>SKJD01000102.1 GCA_007116095.1 Candidatus Hydrogenedentota bacterium | reverse complement strand
TCTTCCCAACGCGCCAGGGGCAGGGTCTCGGGTACATCGGCGGAGAGGGTGTCCGTGCCATCAACAATCGTGCGGGTTATCTGGATCATCGACTGCACTTCGGTGGTCAGGGGCGATCGATTAATTTCAAGATCGTCGATGCGCAGGGACTGCGGGCTGGTCTGCAGGCGCTCCAGGAAGGTTACCATATTCGCGAACTCGGCCCGGGGCACCCGGAACGCAATCATGAACTCGCGGTAGCCCTGGCCGCCTTCCTGTAAGGTCCCCTGGCCCAGGGTCGGCACGAGCACCAGGGTGTCCCGGTCATCGCTGCTGCGCTCAGGATAGCCGTCCGGCGTAAGGCCGGGGGGAGTCCGCATGGCAAGCCGGTAAATCTCCTGGCGCAGCCGGTCCTGAATCTCTGACTCCGACCAGGCGCTCGAGTGCTGCGCGGCTATGCGGCTGTAACGCTGTTCTACCCGCTGACGCAGGGCGATTTGCTGGCGGTAGTTCACCAGGTCCTGCTGGTAATTGTCAATCCGGGCGTCCAGCTCGTTCAGGCGCACCAAGCTGTTCTGCACCAGGTTGTAGCCCATAAAAAGCAGCACCAGCAACGCCACAACCTGGGCGAGCCGGCGCTCTCGGACATTCAAGTGGCGCCACATCTGCATCACGCGTGTAAGGTATTTGTTCAACATAGACTACTCACCCGGAAAGGGTATGCTTATCTGGTAGAGATAAACGACTTCGTTGCGCTCCACATCCCGTGTTTCGTAGAGACTGCGTGCTTGCGAGAACAGGGCGGCATTGCGTTCGGCGTCCAGGGCGCGAAGACGGTCCAGATAACGGTGGATATCGTCAATACGCTTGGCGCGTCCCCAGACGTTCACGCCCGTGTCCCGGTTGTAGGTCAGGCGGGTAAAATTCATGTCTTCTTCCGGCGCCACCCGGGACATGCTGGCCATCACCTCAAGCGCCGAGCCCTCCTGCTGCACCTGCCGGTCCAGGATGTCCAGTTGCTGACGCATGGCCTGTACATCCATGGCCTCCGGTTGAATAACGGCGATCTGGGACTCGAGTTGACGGATCATCGCGCTGCGTTGGTAAACCGCCTGGGCATAGAGTCCCACCAGCGACAACAGTACCAACGCGGCGACCGCCACCCCGACCAGTACGGTGTGCTTGGTCGACTCCATCTGCCGGCCCTGAATGACCGAATCCGGCAAGAGGTCGATATGTACGGCCGCACGCCCCTGGGCCGCCAGGGCCGCCCCCAGCATGACCAGCGGCAGGGTTTCCAGCTTTTCCCCACCTTTGGTAATGAGGTTGCGCATAAAGTCGGCTGGCGCGCAGTCTTTGGCGGTTTCCAGCTCCAACACCTCGCAAGTATTGGTGACCGCAGCCCATTCCGATCCTACAAAAATACGGTCTACGCCCAGCCCGTCTTCCGATTCGCGGCGATAGGCCGAGATGGAGCCGCGCACTTCGAGGCAGAGTTCCTCGCGTTCGTTGGACTCTTCCGTCTCCACGCGCCGCCAGTCCTGCGCCGAGGCCACGCCCCGACTGAAGTGGAGTTTGCCCTCGTCAATCACCACCATTTCCAGGCCGGAGGAGCCCAGGTTCAAGAGGGCATAGCGATCGTCGCGGGGCTGATAAGCGGCGATACCCGCCGAGGCCAGGCAAGCCGAACTCAACAGAATCTGTTCCGGTTCCAGGCCCACCCGGCGTAACTGGTTGAGATGCGCTTCGATGACATCTTTGTGTACCAGGGTAATCAGCACCAGGGATTCACCAGACGGCAGTTTTTCCAGGATGGTGTGGCCAATGTTCAGCTCTTCGACCGGGAATGGGACGTATTCTTCCGCGCTCAGACGGATCATCCCGGCCAGCTCTTCATCGTCCTGGCTGGGCAGGGTCAGGATACGCAAGGTGGTCTCATGGCGCGGTAGCATCGTATAGACCGGGTCGGCGCCCAGGTTGTGCCGCGTCACGAAGTCTTTCATCGCCGCTTCCAGCGCGCCTTCTTCCGCCCAGGCTCCCGTCTCCGTCTCAAAAGACAGAATGGACAGCCCTTTGCTGCTGCGTTCTATACGCAGCCGGGACAGCATGTGCCCGTCGAACTGAAATATGCTGATATGATTGGACTTATGTGTCAAAACTTCCCTCCTGCCAACCGACGACCTGGGCGGTGTTGCCCATCACTTGCACGGTAGCGGTGACCCGGGCCACGATGGCGCCGGAGCGCCGGGTAGCAACGCCGGTGATAATATAGTAATCTGACGATACCTTGCAATACTGGCGCAACGCTATGAGCGAATCACCCAAGCTGCCCACCTTGTTGTTAAGGTCCTCATTCAAATCCCGAAAAAATTGATCATCCGAAGTGCCCAGCTCGCCATCAGGACCGTTCCGAAAGCTCAACAGGGTGTCCACCGCCGCCGGGCTCATCCCCGGAACACTCCTCAGCACCTCTGGCAGGGCGGTGTTCACGTTGATACGGTTGCCATGCACAGTGAGTAGAGAACGCAGGCCCGGGATGTTTTCATCCCCGAACCAATGCTCGTCCCGCATGCCCTGCATATAGCGCAGCTCTTCAATGGCATGGAAAGAACTTGCCGGCTCGCCTTCCTGATCGCCCCGGGTGCGCCGGTTAACGATGCGCCGACGTACGGTAGGGCTGAGATTGGGCACGTTGTCCAGCAGCTCGGGAGGCGCGGAATTGATACTGATGCGACTTTCCGCATCCCGAATGTAAAACAGGACAACGTCTTCTTCGTTGCCGGGTTGACGCTGGAAATAGCCGCCCTGCTCATAAAGGTTCATCGGGCGCGCCCACTTCTGCCCATAATGCGTCAGCGGGGTCCATTCTTCGTCCCGGGAAAACTCTTCAAAGGCTTTGTTCCGTATCTCGACGATCCCCCGCTGCACCGCGCCCCGGGCCAGCATCTTGGCCTGTACATGGTCCAGGGTATAGGTCGCGGCGCGACGCTCCAGCATGGTTCGATGCCCGAAGCTCAGGGTGACAACCGTCAGCATCGCCAGCACCCAGAGCACCACCACCAGTACAAAGCCACCCTGCGCCTGCCGGGAAGTTCCCCGTAAGGCAGCAGTATTGGCTGAACTGCGGGTTATTTCCTGCAAGCGGCCCATCAGGAAGCTCCTATCATCTGGGTCAACTCGGAATAGCGGAGCCGGTTGCTTTCCCCCCGGGTGCTGATACGGGTCAGGAAGGTCTGATCCGGGGCCTGTCCCTCGGGATCATAGAGGGTAAGCGCTATCTGGAGTCCCTGGGGCAGGCCCCATCGTTCGCGGTGCCCATGCACCATGATCTCTTCCATCCAGTCCGGGGGATAGTCCATGTCCCGTTCGTCTGGAGTCGGCACCCAGACATAGCCCACCTGGAAGTCCCGGACATTATCCGCCAGCACAAAGGAATTACGCCGTCCGACCTTGATCCGGTCCCGGGCCAGATCACGGCCATCCGGCGGGCGCACCGGCAACGCCACCTCGACCAGGGCCTCTTCACGCATCAGGCGGCGGTTGGCCAGGTAGTAGCGCACACGCATCATGTGGCGGCCCTCGGTGTCGCTGACGTCCATGGGCTCGCTGACGACATATAACGTCACCTCGTTCCGACCACCTTCCATCAAATGCGCTGCGGGCCAGACAAAATTCTCGTATTCCCGCTGGATCAGCGCCATGGAATTGCGGGCGTCCGGATAGGGTGTGAAACGTTCTTCCACCCCACGCCAGGTGCCGATGGTGGTGTTGAAGAGGGTGTAGACCGACGACATCACGATACTCAACAACACGGTTGCCACCAACAGCTCCAGCAACGTGAATCCCGCCTGTTGCCGGGGTGTGTGGGGGGCTGAACTGGGCGCCAGGCCGGTTTCGTTATGTCGCAGGAAAGTACACATCAATTTCGCGGTGGGGTCCAGAGTTGTTCCGGGCGCAGCAAGGTCTCACCGACTACTTCGTATTCATTGCCGGCCCGTGTCCAGCGAATAATGACCGTGACGCTGCCCATGAAGTCCTTAAACTGTTCTTCGAAACGCGTGATATCCGCTTCGGTAGCGTCGGAGGGCAATGTCGGCCTGGGAATGCTGACCCTGCGGACTTCCCATTCATACCGGAAGCGCGATTGCTCACCGGGGAAACGGCCACTGCCGGAGCTTTCTCGTAATTCCGGCTGCATCTCCAGGTCGGTCATGATTTCTTCGAGCATGAAGCGGGCGAGAGTCAGGTCTTCTGTCTCACCCCGCACCAGCACGGCCTGCCGCAAGCCAGTGTTGATACTCAACATGCCAAGACTGAGCAGGCCCATCGCCACCATTGCCTCCACGAGGATATAGCCTGTACGACGGCGCAATGTGGTTTGCTGCCCGGACCAGGGGGCATGTTCATGCTGTCGATACAAAGCGCACATATTCATTGCACTTTAACTTCAATCTTGCCCATGGAGCCCTGGGTCTCAATTTCAAAGCCGCTGCGAAAATCCCGGGTATCCCGGAACACCACCCGGGCGATATCCGAGGCGCCGTTGGGATAACATCCAATATATTGCGCATTGGCCGAGCGATCCCGGCGGGCGCGCACCTGATGGATTTCCAGATTCCGGGGCACGGGCTGGAGTCGGCCATAATCCTCCTCCACCATGACAAAATGCTTGCCTTCCAGGTCTTCGTCAATCTGGAATTCCACCCAGAACACCTGCTCCCGCTGGTCGATATAGAGCCGGTATTCGCGGGTTTCGGCCACGGCGCGCTCCTGGATGAAGGTAATGAGAGAGACAAAATTGTGGCGGGCGTTTCGCTGCTGGATGGCGTTCATGGAGTTGGCGTAGATAGGCACAATGGCGCCGGTGATGATCGCCAGCAAAGCCACGCTGACCACCAGCTCCAACATTGTGAACCCGGCGCTATGCAGCGGCTTCGCCCGCCTGAAATGCATATGGCCCGAATTCTGCCTGTTCACAAAACCATACAAGCGTAATCGCTCCATCGGGGTTCAGTTACCCGCTTTTCCTAATCGCACGTTGACTTACGGCATCGGGGAGGTGCTGGTTACGTCGACTTCCGTGCCCGGTGTACCGTCTGGCCCCGCGGAAAAAATCCGGTAGTTGGCCTTGAGCACATCCGTGGGCGGCTCGTAAATGTACGGGTTGCCCCAGGGGTCCGGCCGCAACTCGCGGATATAATTCCTGCGCCCGCTGACCAGGTCTTCCAGGGTTTGCGGATACACATCGGCATGGTCCAGGGCATAGAGGTCCACCGCATTGCTCAAGCTGGCGATATCCCCTTTGGCGGCGCGTATCTGGGTTTCCTGCACCCGGCCACCGTAGGTCGTAACTACCATGCCGGCCAGAATGCCGATAATCACCGTAACCAGAATCAGTTCGATCAGCGTAAAACCGCCGCTATTGTTCATCCGTGTCATGCGTGCATCTCCAGCGCTTC
>SKJD01000131.1 GCA_007116095.1 Candidatus Hydrogenedentota bacterium | reverse complement strand
ATTGACGACTATGTTTCAAGCTATGTCATCGCCCAGTTGCTGTTTCTGGAAGCGGAAGACCCGGACAAAGACATCAACCTGTACATCAATTCGCCGGGCGGTAGTGTAACCGCCGGTCTGGCGATTTATGACACGATGCAATTCATTAAACCCGAGATCACGACGATCTGTCTGGGCCAGGCGGCCAGCATGGGCGCCGTATTGATGGCGGCGGGTACGAAGGGCAAACGTTTTGCCCTCCCCTACTCCCGCTTCCTGTTGCATCAGGTGGCCGGTGGGGTGCAAGGCCAGGCCTCGGATATCGATATTCAGGCGAAGGAAATCATTCGCATTGGCGAAATGCTCGATGAGATACTGGTCAATCACACTGGACAGAGCATCGATGTGATTCACCGGGACAGCGACCGGGATTTCTTCATGGGCGCCAAGGAAGCCAAGGAATACGGCCTCATTGACGAGATTCTGGAGCGAGAAAAGTAGTAGAAAAAATAAGAAGGTGACCGTTACTGGTTGTGGTCTTGTGTCTATGAAGTTCAATGTGTATTAGTTTGAAGATAATGTAGTTTTCCCCCTTTTTGCGCGGTCGACAGCCCCGCGAAAAGGGGTTTTTATTGCCTGTGTCAGGGGCTCGGGTTGCTTCTGCCGTGCCGCTTTGCGTTCGGGCAAAGCTCCCTGACTGAGACCCAACATTTGGATTGCTTGCACCTTTTTTGGCTTACACTTACAATAAAAGGTAGTTTGGCAATCCTGTTTGCTTGCAGTGTTTATGGGGCCGGAATGCGCTACACAGGAGCAATAACCGGGGAATTTCATGCATCAGCTTAGCGAATCACATCTGTTTATATTTGTCCTGCAGATTTTGCTGTTGCTGGGACTTTCACGCAGTTTGGGGCTGCTCTTCACGCGTTTCGGCCAACCCGCCATTACGGCGGAAATCCTGGTCGGGGTGCTGCTTGGGCCAACCATCCTTGGCCGTGGTTTGCCCGCTCTGCATGCGATGCTATTTCCCGATGATCCGATGCAGCAGGCCATGTTGGAGTCCATCGCCTGGCTAGGCATACTCTTCTTCCTGCTCGTGAGCGGTCTTGAAACCGATCTCTCCAGCGCCTGGCGTCAAAAGAAAGACGCGATGGTTATCTCGATGGCTGATTTGCTGATACCGATTGTGATTGCCTTCATTCCGGTGCTCTTTCTCCCCAGCCATTACCTGGTACACCCGGATCAGCGCATCATTTTTGCCTTGTTTGTCGCCACCATCCTGACCATCAGCGCCCTGCCGGTAACCGTCCGCGCCTTGCAGGAGCTAAACATTTACAAAACCGACGTCGGTCTCCTGATTGTCTGTGCGTTAACCATCAACGACATCACGGGCTGGGTGGTTTTCGCTATTATCCTGGGCACCACCACCGATCAGGGCATGTCCGCAAGCGAAATCGTGACGGTGCTATTCACCACGCTGCTTTTTGCCGGGCTCTTCCTTACCATCGGACGCAAGCTGACTCATCAGGCCATTGTGTTGATGCACCGCCTGAAAATGCCGGAGCCGGGCAGCTCCCTCACCTTTATCTGTTGCCTCGGCCTCTTAGGCGGCGCCATCACGCTGAAAATTGGTATCCATGCGCTCTTCGGCTTCTTCATCGCCGGCATTATGGCTGGCGACTCAAAGGCCTTGTCAGCAAGCACCCGACATGTGATATCGCAGATGGTGCGTGCGGTGCTAGTACCGCTTTTCTTCGCCAGTATTGGCATACATATCGATTTTATAGCGGGATTCGACCTCTTTCTCGTCGTCTTCCTGCTGCTGCTGGGTATCGCAGGCCGCTATATCGGCGCCTGGGTCGGTGTGCGGCTTTCCGGGCAATCCCGGGAACATAGCGGCTTGATTTCGATAGCGCACGTGCCCGGCGGAGAAATGCAGATTGTCGTGGGCATGGTCGCGTTGGAATACAATGTCATCACCGAGACGGTTTTCATCGCGATTGTCTTTGGCGCCATCTTCTCCTCCATCATCCTGGCGCCCTGGATGAAGATGTCATTAAACAAAAGTAAAAAAGACAATGTTTTCCGCTTTTTCCGGCGGGAGGCATTGCTACCTGTTATTGACGCTGACTCACGAGACGATGCTATCGCCCAGCTCTGCCGGAATGCGGCCGGGGTGCTCCCGGAACTCTCGGAAGAACATGTCGTGTCGGAAGTACTGGCACGGGAGCGTGATATGGGCACTGCCTTGGAGGCGGGGATTGCCGTGCCCCATGCACGCCTTGAAGACCTGGAGTCGCCGTTGGTTGTGGTAGGACGCTCTCAGAGCGGTTTGGACTGGAACTCCGCCGATGACAAACCGGCTGAGTTGCTCTTCCTGATTTTGACGCCGCGTGGCGAGGCCGATGATCAGGTCCGTATTCTGCGCGCCATCGCTTCGGCCATGCGCAATCCTGCCAACCGCGAAGCCCTGCGCCATGCCGAGGGCGCTGAAGGCATGTGGACGGTGCTCAAGACGATTATCACGGAAGACTAATTATTGGCTTACTCCGCCGGGTAGCACAACCAGCCTTGCTGGAGCCAGTCCCCCGTTGCTGGCGCTACGGGTTGCATGTCCAGGAAAATGGTGCTTTCGCTTTGGGGAATTGCCAATGTCGCAATTGCCGCTTCGGTAGGCGTTGATAATTGCAGGACCAACATGTTTCCGGATTCCAGCGACTGCAATGTCGGCGGGGCTTTCAGAACTTGGTATTCGTCCGCTACAGGCCGCTGATATTTCCTGCGCTCACCCAGGGGGTACAGGTCCAGGCGATGCGCTTCCGAAGTCAATTGCCACCAAAGTAGCAGCGGACTTCGTATGCCTTCGTGCCATGGCGTGGCGACCCGGCGTCCCCCCACCACTTCGAACGCCGCCAGCCATTGCGCCGCATCCCAGTCCGGCATGCTTACCTCTTCTCCGGCGCCCAACTGGTCCCGGAATGCGTTCTGCAGGGAACGACGCAGTATATCCTGTTGTGACGGCTGATCCAGTGTCGCCGGGAATGGCGCCGTGCGCAGGGCCTCCGCACGCAGTCGCAATGAAGCCCAGGCATCGTTGCTGCGACCCATACCCATGAGCGCGCGCTCATAGGCGAGCCCGCGTGATTCCGGCGCCAGGCCCGACAGGGCGTCGCGCAGGCGCACCAGCGCAGACTCCATCGCATTGGAACCGGGTGGCGACAGGAGATAACGTTGGGTACCGGGAGTGGCGGCGCGGCTTAGGTAGCGAGAGGCTGCCTCTGGTGCTTCTTCTTGCAGCGAATGCAACGCCAGAAGCCAGGCGCAGCGGCGTTCTTCGGGAAAGTGATGATGCAGGTATAGCAGCCGGGCCTTGGCGTGTTCAGACTGACCGGTGGCCAGGTCCTGTTGATAGCGTGCGGCGTAATGACGGGGATCACGGGTGTTCTGCTCCGAAACGAAGAGGAGATTCCAGAGAATCAGGGGTAGCATGAGCAGCGGGAGATAAGCCAGGCGTGTCCCTACGCTATCCGGACGTGGTTTGCCGGGCTCCGCATAGGCGGCACTCCATCCCAACAACAAAGCGCCTTCAATGCCGGGTAAACGCCCTAGAAGCAGTGTCGCCAGCGTTCCTAAGCCGAGAAGCAGCAGGAAGATTGGTTGCAAGCCCTGGAAATCCAGCTTACATGAAATCAGCATCTTCGCCGCAATCCGCGCCGGAAGATACAGGGCGAGCAGCAGCAACAACAATATCGGCCAGGGTAGTGCAGCGGGTTGGGGCAGCCCCACAAGCGTAGTGGTTTCGAAACCAGTATATAACGCCAGAGCGTGACAGATGGTGCAAAAGAGCGCCATTGCCCGCAGGGCCCAGGACTTTCCCAAGGCGCCCTCTCCCCCACGCCCCAGGGCCATTGTTAGCGCAAGTCCCAGGATCATGCCGAAGCCGTGTAGCCACAGGGCGTCGTTCAGGCTGTAGGCGCTGTAGGTGACGGCCGATGTGTCCGCCTGGGAGTCGGCCAAAAACGTGCCGAATTCACTACCATGAATGATGTTGGCGCTCAGGGATAGGACTTGCGCATCCACCTGGAAATCAGTTGGGAACATGCCGACCCCATTACCAAGGACCGTTATCAATGCGGCTCCCGCGCCGGCAAGGAGAGAGAGCCAGAAGCAGCGCAATACCAGCGCCCTGCCGGGCCGGAGTTGGAGCACGGCCAGGAACAGGAGCAATACCAGCAGCAGGTGGCCCCAGTTGGCTGGTCGAAGGAACATTATCCCCACGACCAGACCCAGGGCTGGCCAGAGCAGGTCAAAATGCCCGAGGCAACAACGTTCCCGCCACAGCGACGCCAGGCACAACAGGATAATCCCGAGCGTGAGGAGCATGTCCAGGTACATATTGAGCGCCGGGAGTATTTGCAGGGCCTGCCAAGGCCAGGCGAAGGCCAGGAGCAGCATGAGTCTGGAAGCACCGGGTAAGGGCGGCGCGGATTTGGGCGCGGTTTCCCATTCGGTGAGATGCAGGCTGGGCGCTGCTTTCATGGATATAGTGTTCCAATGGTTGTCGTTGATGCTTGCGCCAGCCAGCCGCTCAGCAACAACCAGCCCAGCAGCAGCAATGTCCAAAGCAATACCGATAACCGCTGTTCCCGACGTAAACGCCGGATTGCATTCCGCATATAATTCTCCGCAATAACTTTTTTTGTGGTGTGTAAAATTTTTTTATGTAGTTTTGATATTACTGCCAGGTAAATACATTATCAGGCATTTTCGAATCGTTTTCCCCTTTCAGTGGAGCGATAAAGACTATTGGTGTAAAAATCCGTGATTTTTTCAATAAAACACCTGAGAAACCCTAAATCGT
This sequence comes from Candidatus Hydrogenedentota bacterium, assembly GCA_007116095.1. GTDB lineage: Bacteria > Hydrogenedentota > Hydrogenedentia > Hydrogenedentales > SCBR16-9 > SCBR16-9. The sequence goes on along the minus strand of SKJD01000131.1, from coordinate 618 downwards.
CATTCCTGCGCAGGCAGGAATCCAGGCACGTTTGAACGTCTACTGCCCTCGGCCATATTACCGCCTGACCGCGCAGTGGTCGCAGCATATAGCGCAACCGTTTAGGCAACGCTTTCAGCGTAGCGGAAGTGGTATCGCTTACCCAGGGTAGGCCTTGCCCTTGCGGCCAAGTCCAACCCTGGGCTGTATTTAGCTCAGCTCCTTCGGAGCAACGATATCCGGTAACGCTACGTCTTTGCGTCTTTGCGTTAAAAAATTGGCGCGCTATAATCATCCGTGATCACACTGCCGTCGAGAATCTGGTTACCTGCCTGCGCAGGAATGACGGGGCTGGTTACGCAGCTTTGCGTCGGAACTATTGGCAAGCTGGGCGATTGCCTTCCTCTTCCCTTCGTGCTTTTGCACGAAGGGCGAACTAAAGTTCGCTACTCCACATAACGAATCGACTCAAGCGATAATATCAGAACGACACCCTTTATATATCTGATGAGCGATTCAATGCATTTTTTCGGTAGGTTCTAGGACTAACACTGTATTGCTTATTGAATTTTCGCGCAAAATAATTGCTATCGGAAAAACCGACAGAATACGCTATATCTGTAATACTATGTCCGGTAT
>SKJD01000256.1 GCA_007116095.1 Candidatus Hydrogenedentota bacterium | reverse complement strand
CGGCGTCAAGGTTATCGATATCGGACCGGACTTCCGCCTCAAGGACACCACAGCCTTCCAGCAATACTACGGGGTTGCGCATAGCGCCGCCCAACTGCTGGACGAGGCGGTCTACGGTCTGGTTCCTTGGTACCGGGACGCCATCAAAGACGCCTCTTTGGTTGCGGTACCGGGCTGCTATCCCATCAGCATCCTGCTGGCGCTGCGTCCCTTGCTGGACCAGCCGCTCGCCCCGCTGCCGATCATTATCGACGCCATCTCCGGCGTATCCGGCGCGGGCAAAACCCCGAACGAACACCTGCATTTTCCGGAAATGGCGGAAAATCTGCGGGCGTACAAGGTCGGCAGTCACCAGCATATCCCCGAGATAGAGCAAGAGCTTTTGGGAAAATACCAGGTACAGTTCACGCCACACGTCGCCCCGTTGATTCGCGGCATGCTTTCAACCATTACGGTGCGCCCGGAGCAACCCTTCGATCCTGCGGCCTGCTACGCCTGTTATAACGACGAACCCTACGTACGCGTGCTCGGCGCCGGGAAACTGCCCGAGGCCAAGCATGTGCGGGGCAGCAATTTTTGCGACATCGGCTGGGTCAACGACGAGCGTACAGGAAACCTCGTGATTCTGAGCGCCATCGACAACCTCAACGGCGGCACGGCGGGCATGGCGATCCAGTGCATGAACCTGATCTTCGACCTGGACGAAGGCGCCGGTCTGGGCGCCGGCGGCATGGCCCCATGAAGCCGATCGCGGGCGGGGTCTGCGCGCCGGAAGGCTTCCAGGCCGCCGGTGTCAGCGCGGGCATCAAGCACCCCGACAGCGACAAAAAAGATTGCGCGCTCCTCTGCTCGGACCGGGACGCCGCCATCGCCGGTACTTTCACGACCAACCTGCTCAAGGCCCCTCCCATCGCCTGGACCGAAGGCGTGTGCATCCGAGGTCGCGGGCGGGCTATCTTCGCCAACAGCGGCAATGCGAATGCCTGCACTGGCGGCCAGGGCGTCCGGGATGCGCAGGAGACGGCCGAGGCCGTCGCCCGGGGCCTGGACGTACCCATCACGGAAGTCGCTGTACTCAGCACAGGCGTCATCGGGGTGTTTCTGCCGATGGAGCGGGTACTCCACGGGGTACGCGACAGCATCGCCGCGCTGGGCGCCAATGGCAGTCCCGATGCCGCGCTGGCGATTATGACGACCGATACCGAGCCGAAAGAAGCCGCGCTGGAAATACCACTATCCCAGGGGACCGTGCGTATCGGGGCGATTGCCAAGGGCTCGGGGATGATTGCTCCGAATATGGCGACGATGTTTGGCCTCTTCACCACCGACGCGGCCCTGGAACCAGAACTACTGCATGCTTTGTTGCTGGAATGCGTAGAGAACTCCTTCAACTGCATTTGCGTGGACAACGACATGAGCACCAGCGACGCGGTCCTCTGTATGGCCAACGGCGCTGCCGGCTTGCAGCCTATTGAAACGGGCACAGCGGATTACGACCTTTTCAAAGCGGGCCTGCTGGCGCTGTGCACCCAGATGGCTCAATGGCTGGTGCGGGATGGCGAAGGGGCGACGAAGTTCGTGGAGATTCAAGTTCGTGGGGCGGAGAACCGCGATGACGCCAAGACCCTGGCCCGCAGTATTGCAGTATCGCAGCTTTGTAAGACCGCCTTCCACGGCGAAGACCCGAACTGGGGCCGGATCGCCTGCGCGTTGGGTTACGCCGGGGTGTCCTTTGATATAAACCGCTTGCAGATTGCGCTGGACGATGTCGAGGTGGTGCATGACGGCCTGCCCACGGAGTACAGCGAAGCCGCTGCCGCATCGGTCATGCAGCAACCGGCCTTCACCATCGAGGTATCCGTCGGCGATGGTCCAGGCGCATGCGCCTTCTGGACTTCCGACCTGAGCCACGACTACGTCAGCATCAACGCCGACTATCGAAGCTGAATCGGCTTTCGCCTGCTTCGCAGCGACTCTGACGCCGACAAATAATGTATTATGCTGTAGCACTTCTTATACATGTAAAGGAAAGATGAACATTTCCATGGATGATTCGATTCAAAAAGCCACGGTACTGATCGAAGCCCTGCCCTATATCCGGGAGTTTGAGGGCAAGACCGTCGTCATTAAATATGGCGGCGCCGCGATGCTTGACCCGGCGCTTCGCCGCAGTACGGCCGAAGACATCGTGTTGATGAAGTATGTCGGCATCAACCCGGTCGTGGTGCACGGCGGCGGTCCGGCGATCAACCGGGTGCTGAAGCAGATGGACATCCCCTCGCAGTTCAGCCCCCAGGGGCTGCGCATCACCGATGAAGCCACCATGGAAGTGGTCGAGATGGTCCTGGCCGGCTCCACGAACAAGGATATTGTGACCCTGCTCAACCAGGCCGGCGGGGACGCCGTGGGCCTGTGCGGCAAGGATGGCAATCTCCTCTACGCCGAAAAACACCTGGCGGAAGACGGGACGGACCTCGGCCAGGTCGGTCGTATCACCCACGTGCATACCCGGGCCATCGACGTGCTCTGTGAGGCGGGCATGATCCCGGTTATCGCCCCAATCGCCACGGACGCCGAGGGCAATACCTGGAACATCAACGCCGACACCGCCGCGGGTGAAGTGGCGGCCGCGCTACAGGCGGAAAAACTCGTCTTCCTCACCGACACCCCGGGTCTCTTGCGGAATGTGGACGATCCCGAATCGCTGATTCATCAGCTCCGGGCCGGCGACGTCAACCATCTGCGCAAGGAGGGCGTGATAGCCGGGGGGATGACTCCGAAGGTGGAGGCCTGCCTGCACGCGCTGGATTATGGCGTACGCAAATCGCATATCATAGACGGGCGTGTCCACCACAGCCTACTGATAGAAATATTTACCAACAAGGGGGTCGGCACCCTGGTCAGTCATTAAGCCGAATTGGAAGCAAGGGCCACTTGCGGCTACCCGGCGATAATATACAAAGCACCCCGGACATCATCAACTCCCAGCCATTCAGGAGACAGTACGTACAGTCATGGAATCCTTTGACATCATCTTTCAGGGCGGCATTCTCATGTGGCCCATTATCGCCTGCTCGATTGTCGGGCTGGCGGTAAGCATCGAACGCTTCATCTCCCTGCGCCGCGCCAGCATCGACACCCGGGAGTTCATGGACACCATGCGGCAGGTGCTGCGTCAAAACCGCATCCAGGAAGCGATCGACATCTGCGATGAGACCGACGCCCCCGTCGCCCGGATCATGAAGGCGGGCATCATGAAGCATGACCGGACCAAGGAAGAGATTCGCGAGGCCATCGACGACGCCGGGCACTTTGAGGTTCCACGGCTGGAGCGCTACCTCTCGGCCCTGGCCACCTGCGCGAACATTGCGCCACTGCTGGGGCTGCTGGGTACGGTCTCGGGGATGATCAAGGCCTTCGCACAAATCCAGAACAAGCGGGGCCAGGTCAATCCCTCCGATCTCGCGGAAGGTATCGGGAACGCGCTGGTGACCACCGCCGCGGGCCTGACCGTCGCGATCCCCATGCTTGTGGTATATAATTACTACGTATCCCGTGTGGACAACATGGTGATCGAAATGGAGATCAGCTCCTCGGAACTGCTGGAGCTGTTAACGCGCAACCACGGGGAGCGTGAGATATAACTCCATGAAATTCAAACGCAACGACAAACGCAAAGTGCGGGCCGTGGTGGAAATGACGCCGCTGATCGACGTGGTCTTTCAGTTGCTGATTTTCTTCATGCTCTCGGCCACCTTCGTTGTCCAGACCTCCATACCCATCGAGGTGCCCGAGGCGCGTGGCGCCGAAGCCTTCGAACAAAGCGAGCTGACCCTCACGCTCCAGGCGGGCACTGGCGGTCCGGATGGCAATGGCGCGGTCTATGTCAACGATATTTCCATCGGCAATTGGGCAGAACTGACCCGTTTTCTTTCTGAATTCGCGCAGCAACAACCGGAGGGCCTGGTGTTGATCCGCCCTGACACCAATATCCCGACGGGCAGAACCGTCATGGTGTTGGGCCTGGTCACCAGCGCCGGCGTGCAGCAGTATGGTATTGCCGCCCAGGCCCCCGACATGGAGTAAGCATGAATTGGGCGCGCCCGTTTATCCGGCTCCAAGCGATACCCCGCCGGCTTTTCCCTTCGGCGACCAGGGTAGCGTCGCGCCGTGCGCCCAGAATGTCGCGCTTCGGAATGGCGCTGCTCATTTCCACGGTATTGCATCTCTCCATGGTCACGGTTTTCAAAATCGTCATTTATTTTCCACGTGAAGACATCCATTTCTACCAGTTTGAACTTGTCCCCGACCGCAGCGTTCGCCCGGTAAGCAGCACGACAGCCGAAGCGGCTCCGGATCGCCTGCGCATCCCCAGCTTGGACGACGCCCTGGGACTGAATGAAGCCACGGATTACAACCAGGAACGCTTTCAGCTTAGCGACCGGATGCTGCCGGAGATTGCCCTGCCCACCCTGGAATTCGCCGAGCTCGAACGGCTGCGCGTGCGGCAACGCGGCTTGCAGTCCTCCCCCCTGTACCAGGAAATTTTTCAGGAAAGCCGGCCGGACAGTTGGAGCCGTTTTGGGCAACGCTTGCGTCAGATGGGTCAGGCCCTGGGCGCCGGAGGAGTTATTGACTGGGAGGACAGCACCCCACTGTCGGCGCAATTGGGAGTAGGCGAACAGCAGGATTCCCGGCGAATCCCGGTAGGCCGTCCGGCGGAGGGCTTTGAGGCCTACATAGAATGGGCTACGGAGCCGCATGACCGTTCTCTGCTCTATGCGCCTCCCATCCAGGCGCTCTGGCAGGTGGACCCGGCCCAAATGCAACGGCAGATTGAAGTGGTCTTTGAGGTGAATCCCCATGGGCGGGTGATCAGCGCCTGGAGTCCGGGACTGGACGACAGCGGCGTGCTGGACGCGGTGCAGGCGGCCCTGCTCAAGTACCGCTTTGCTTCGGTAGAAGACAGCCGCAACACCGATCAGTTGGCGACACTAATTATACGCCGTGAACGCCCGGAGTCACCCGCGTCATGATAGAAATCAGCCTCAACGCTGCGCTCATATTCTACAGCAGCCTGATCGGCATCGGGGCGTTTCTGTTCTGGCTATACACGGAAGTCTCGGTGCAACGGCATTACCAGGTGCTGGAAAAACAGCATCTCTGGCGCTGCGCCTACTGCGCATTCACCTACTTGGACGAGGATGCCGAGCTATATTCGAAGTGTCCGCGCTGTGATAGCATGAACTCCATCGCCGACCACAAGACCAAGTTTATCCCCGTGCCCAAGCAGAAGCTACAGTCGGCCACGCCCTGGCATCAAAATGCTGTTGCGGAAACGGAAGAAGGGGACTTACCTCGCCGCAATCCGTCCCGGAGAAAGCGCCCCCAAACGCGCCGACGCGGTCCCCGTCGGAGACGCTAAGGCAGCATTCCCGGGGCCTAAACTGTCTCATATGT
>SKJD01000292.1 GCA_007116095.1 Candidatus Hydrogenedentota bacterium | reverse complement strand
TGGGGTATTCGCAGCCTGCTGATGAAGCGCTTGAAAGAGGAGGAAGCCCGGGCGGACCGCTACCACCAGGATTTCGTGACGTCGTTGCGCAACGCGCCGGTGGCGCTGGCGACTGATCTCGCCAACGAACAGCACTACGAAGTCCCTGCCGCCTTCTTCGAGACGGTGTTGGGTCCACGCCTGAAATACAGTTGCTGTCTCTATCCGGACCATGTGCAGAGTCTGGCGGAGGCGGAGGAGGCCATGCTCAAGCTGAGCTGTGAACGGGCGGGCCTGGCGGACGGCATGCATATCCTGGAGCTGGGTTGCGGCTGGGGCTCATTAACGCTCTGGATGGCGGAGCAGTATCCCAATGCGACCATTCATGCCGTATCCAACAGCAACACCCAGCGCGAATTCATCGAAGCACGTTGCCAGGCCAATGGGTGGGAACATGTGACGGTCGAGACCCGCGACATGAACGACTTCCAGACGGAGCAGCGCTATGATCGCGTGCTCAGCGTGGAAATGTTTGAGCACATGCGGAACTACGCGGAGCTTTTGCGGCGTATCCGCGGCTGGCTGAGCCCGGAGGGACAGCTCTTTGTCCATATATTCTGCCACGAACGCTACACCTACCCCTTCGAGACCGAGGGCGACGACAACTGGATGGGTCGGTATTTCTTCACCGGCGGCATGATGCCAGCTTATGATCTGTTGCAGGAATTTGATCAGGACCTGGTCGTCGCGGAGCAGTGGCCGGTCAACGGCATACACTACTACCGCACCTGCATGGACTGGCTAAAGAACATGGACGCAAACCGGCAGCCCATTCTCGAACTGTTCCAGGAGACCTACGGGAATGCCGACGCCGAACGCTGGTTCCAGCGCTGGCGGATATTCTTCCTGTCCTGCGCCGAACTCTTCCACTATCGTCAGGGCAAATGCTGGTTTGTGGGGCATTACCTCTTGCAACCGAAACGCGACACCTGAGTCTTGTCCATTATTCTGGTTCAGCCGCCCGGCATGAATTCGGCCTCGGCGGCATTTATCCGGGCCAGCTCCCGGCGAGGCTCCACCTCCGGATAGAGTGAATGGTAGGCGGCATAGTTGCCCAGTACCTTCTTCACGTAATTCCGGGTCTCAGTGAAAGGTATTGCCTCGACAAAGGCGTCCAGTTCATACCCGACAAAGCGGCTGCGCCAACGATCGAGATTGCCCGGCCCCGCATTGTAGGCGGCCAGGGCATCGATAAGATTCCCATTGCTGCGCCCCACCATCCGCCGCAGGTAGTAGCCCCCCAGACGGATGGAATTGCGCGGTGAATTCAAGTTGGCGACATGACTCGCTGTGATGGCCGGCTCCACGTCGATCATCCAGTTTGCAGTGGCAGGCATGAGCTGCATCACCCCTGTTGCGCCAGCATGTGATCGCACACTCGCCCGGAAGGTGCTTTCCTGTTTGGCAATGGACAGAAACAGATATGGGTCCAACCCAACCTCATCCGCGATGATCAGCATCTTGTTCCAGTAGGCACGGGGAAATTCCAGGCGCAACCGTTCCGGCGTCGGTCGACCGTCTTCATGTCCCCAATCATGCGCGGTTGCAAACTCGAGGGCGGTGTGCGCAAAACCCGCTTCCGCAATGAGCTGGTACCAGGGCCCTGGGTCGTGGTAGTTTTCCAACTGACGGCAAAGGAAGGCCGCTTCCCATTTCCCATGATCCAGGCCGTAGTATCCGAAGAAGCGTAACCGCCGCACATCGCTACGCTGTTCCATCGCTTCGGTAAAGGGGCGCTCTGTCTGCCCGATTTTTGGTCGCGGCAACAAAACCGTCTGCGCGGGGTCGATCCGCAAATTGCGCAGGAGCGGATACTGTATCGGGTCATGCGCATGCAAGCGCGCCAGGGCCCTATGGGCGTAGTAGTCCGCAAGTTCCCCCTCGGAGGCCGTCTTGAGATGGCGTAATGCCGCCGCCTCATCCCCCATCGCCTGCATCCGCATCGCCAGTTTGTAGTAGGCTTCGCCCTGGAAGCGGTTGTAAGGACGCGTCTCCATCAGCCGTTGAAAGAAATGTTCCGCCCGGGAGATTTGGTCAAGTTCCAGATAGTGCATGCCCAAATCAAACAACACCGTCGGAACCCGGAAATGCGACGGCGTCTGTTCCACAAGACGCAGCAGAATGGCTTCGGCCGCGCCCTGCTGTGCATTGTTTTTCAATGCCTGCCCCACTTGCCAGTACAGATCGCCGGCATCGCGTTGCTCCGGATAGCGCGTCGCCACAAGATCGGCGATGGCTTCGGCCTGATCAAAGTCCTCCGCCTCCAGGCGCTGGTGGGCAAAATGCAGGAGCCACACGATCAGCCAGGGGTTCTCCGTATCCAAATCAATTTGGGTCGCCAGTTCAGATGGAGAGCTATCCTGCTGCTGGCTGATCTGTAGAATGAGCTGTTGCAAATCCACCAAGGGAATCTGACTGTCCCGCAACAGAATCTCCAGCCCCTGCTCCTCGAAGAAATTTTTCACATCCCGTATGGCGTTGGAGCGAATCATGCCCAACAAGGCCGCCGCCTGATGCTCGGGCCAGGGCGACTTAATCAGTTCCCGGGCAGCGTCCAGGCGCGGGCGGATGAAGCCCACGGTCTCGACCCGGTGTTGGTACCAGTCGTAGCCCTCGTGACGGGTCTCGGGGTGGCGTAGCAGGTTGTCCACCGCGTCCCAGGCGTAGGTGTACATCCACCAGGGCTGCGGTTGCACTTCCAGCACGCTGCTGCGGTAATAGGGCGCCGCCGCCAGATAGTCCCGCTCCGCTTTCTTCATCTTCGCCAGCCGTACCTGCGCCTTCATCACCCAGGGCGCCGCTTCGCTGTTGTCAATCAGCGCCTGGTAAAGACGCGCCGCGCCATCCCGATTGCCCATCGCCGCCTGACAGGCCGCCATCTCCAGGAGGGCGAAACCGCGCAGGTGCGGGGTGTCTTCCCGGATCGACCCGTAGAGGTCGTAGGCATCGGCGTAGCGGCCTTCGGCCTGGGCCTCCACAGCATCCAGGTAACGCAGTTCCCCTGCGCCGGGGGTGAAGGTGAGGCAGGTGCTCAAGAGAACGAGGGTGATGAGCATGGTGACAGGACTCCGAACGGCTGGGTCAGGCGCGCCAATTCGCGCCTGGAAAATTGCGATTCTTTCAGGGCATAGTATGCCATAATGTTTGGCCCCATTGCGCGTTACCGGCCCGGTTTCAGGCATAGATTTGACATACACAGCGCCCGACAGGTACAACTTGCTTTCCCGCGCCATGCGATAACGACCCTTGGGAAGCGCGGGAGGATGCAACGCCAACCCCCAACACGGAGGAGGAGTATTACCATGGCTGAATGGGTGGCCATCGCCAAAACCGATGAAATTGAACCCGGAAAAGCAAAGGCATTCACCATAGGCAAGACCCGGATTGCCGTGTTCAACATAAACGGCGAATTCTACGCTTGCGGCGACATGTGCCCCCACGCCGGCGGCCCCCTGCACCAGGGCTTTCTCAAAGGAACCGTGGTAAGCTGCCCCTGGCACGGCTGGACCTTCGATGTGGCTTCCAAGGAAGACGCCGCCACGGATGGCGTGCCCCGCTACGATGTGCAGGTTGATGGCGATACCATCCAGGTCGCGGCGCCGTAACAGGCTCTCCCAGATTATTTTCTTTCGTCTATAAACTTACACACGAGACCCATTTATCGAATCACAACCCCATCTTCAGGAGTACAAACCATGTTGGTACATAGCGTTTATTTCTGGTTGAAAAAGGACCTCTCCCAGGCCGACCGGGACGCCTTCCTCGAAGGACTCGGCGCCCTCAGTGAAATTAACGTGGTCCGCAGTTTCGCCGCCGGCATGCCCGCATCGACGGATCGCCCCGTGGTCGAAAAGAGCTATGATTTCGCGTTGTTGGTCCTGCTCGACGATATGGAGGCCCACGATGTTTACCAGGAATCCGCCCTGCACCAGGAGTTCCTCGGCAATTTCTCCACCTTCTGGGAGAAGGTGGTGGTCTACGATTTCGAGACCTGATATCGGCTAGCGCGGATTTTCATTGAAAGCCGAATCTCCTATATTTTCCGAGATCTTTTCGGGTACACTTAACGCGGTACGTTTTGCAATACACAAAGCCGCGTGACGGCGTGGAGCACTCATTTTTCCGTATGACTTCCCATAAAAAACCCAAATCACCGGTGCGGGGTCGGCGTGGTGTCGGGCGTGGTAAACGCGTGTCCCGCCACGGTTCTCCAATTCTGACGCAATGGAGCGATATCCGCGATCTGTCCGACAGCTTCGGCGAGGCCTACAAGCGCTATTTCAAGCCGGAGACGTTGGCCAGCGCCGTGGACTACATGCTGCAACAGAACAACGACCGCTTTATTCTGCCGACGGTGCAGCAGAAGTTGGGTCCGGCGCCAATTACCTCGCTGCATTTCAAGCTGGCGCAGGAGACCCGGCAACGGATTGTGTTCAAGATGCGGGCGGGCAATGCCCGCAAGAAGCTGACCAATTTCGCTTTCGTCGTCTCTAAGAAACCGCTGCAAGACAGTACCCTGATCGCCGAAGAGCATGCAATCTTGCAAACGCTCCACAAGCGCAACTCCCGACAGGTGCTTCAGACCTGGCGCGGCGGCACGGTCTTCCTGCCGGATCGCTACCGTCGGGCAGATAAAGGCCGTGAAATTTATTGCTACCTGGCCGAATGGCTGCCGGGCTTTGAGCCGTTGGGCTTGAATAAGGAAGCCCAATGCGTTCTGTATACCGACACACGCAAGGCATTGAGCAAGGTCGAGACCGAGCACATCAAGGAATCCATCCTCGAAATCATGCTGCGCACCTATGACGCCAAACAACAGAACATGATGGCGTTGCCGGACATCCCCGGCGGCGATTTCCTGATAAAGCGCGCACCCAATAGCAAGCCCCAGGTAAAGCTGGTGGCCGCACGCAAGCTCTTTGAACGGGCGAAGCCCGGGGCGGTGCTCTCCTCCCTGTTGAGCGCTTCATGGGACTGCGGCGAGCAGGTCTTCCAGTTGGCTCCGGCGGACCCGACCAAGCTCCAGGAAACCATTGCGCAGGCGCTGGGGCCGGATGCCGCCGAAGCCTGGATTCGGGATTTGCTGCGCTTCGTGGCGCGCTCCCGGAAAACCACGATTCAGGCCGAGTACCTTCAGGCGCTGATGCTGTCCTCCGGGATGCAATAGGTCAGGAGCCCTGCCATCATGGATGCCGATTCCCACCAGACGCCGTCGAGCAAGGCGCTCTACGACAGTGCCACCGCCCAACGGATTACGCATATCGTCCGGGACCTGATTCAAGGACGCGAACTGCTGCTGGATCTTGTCAAAAAGGAGCTGCGCACCCGCTACCGCTATGCCCGGCTGGGCTTTTTCTGGGCGGTGCTGGAACCGTTGGCGCTGATGCTGATCCTCACCTTTGTCTTTTCCTACGTGTTGGCGGACAAGGCGGAATTC
>SKJD01000444.1 GCA_007116095.1 Candidatus Hydrogenedentota bacterium | reverse complement strand
GCAGCGCCGAGGCGGGGTCACCCCGGAAGTCCGACATCATCTTGTCGATCTCGTCCAGCATGAAGACCGGATTGCGCACCCCGACCTTTTTCATGCTCTGGATAATGCGGCCGGGCAAGGAGCCGATGTAGGTGCGGCGATGGCCGCGAATTTCCGCCTCGTCCCGTACGCCGCCCAGTGACACCCTCACAAACTTGCGGTTCATCGCCCGGGCAATAGAGTGTCCCAGGGAGGTCTTGCCCACCCCGGGCGGCCCCACCAGACAGAGTATCGGGCCTTTGGCGGCCGGACGCAGCTTCCGGACAGAGAGGAACTCCAGGATGCGCTCCTTCACTTTTTCCAGCCCGTAGTGGTCCTCGTCCAGGACCGACTCGGCGCGGGCCAGGTCCAGCGTATCCTTGGTGCGCTTTTTCCAGGGCACATCGCAGAGCCATTCTATGTAATTGCGGATGATTGCGCTCTCGGGGCTCATCATGGGCATGCGTTCATAGCGGACTATTTCACGCTCGACCCGCTGACGCACCTCCTTGGGCATCTTCGCCTTCTCCACCAGTTGCCGCAATTCGCTGTACTCATCCATCCCCTCCTCACGACCGCCCAGCTCCTGATGAATGATCTTGAGCTGCTCTTGCAGGAAATGCTCGCGCTGTCCCCGCTCCATCTGGTCCCGCACGCGGTCCCGCATGGTCTGTTCCAGCCGGGTCATCTCGTTTTCCCGCATCAGCAATTGGGCCAAATGCTCCAGGCGAAGCTTGTTGCCTCCCCTCAAACCGAGCAGAAACTGTCGCTCATCAATACTGCCGGGCATAAAGGCCCCGATTGCATCCAGCACGTCTTCCGGCGCCTCATTGCTCTGTATAGTAAAGGCCGCCTCCGGGGAGATGCGGTTGCTCAGCTCGACATATTCTTCAAACAGGGACTTGCAGAGCCGCGTCAACCCCTTGATATCTTCGTCTTCCGTATCGTCCGGCGGGATGGGGATGACATAGGCCTCCACGAAGTCTTCCATAAACTTCACCGTATCCCACTCGGCCCGCTGCACCCCCTCCACCACGACCTTCATCGCGCCGTCGGGCATGCGCAGCGTCTGCAAGATATTCGCGATAACCCCCACCTTCACCAGATCCCCCTTTCTCGGCTCTTCCACATCGGGGTCTATCTGGTTACACAGAAACACATGGGTATCTTCGGTGGTGGCCACTTCAATGGCCTCCAGCGACATCCTGCGCCCCACCAGGAGCGGGGTCACCATTTTGGGAAAAACCACGGCCTCTTTCAGGGGCAACAGCGGCAATGGGATGGTACGTTTCTTACTGGAAACAGGCTTACGGGGCATTATTATGGGCGCCTTTACAGGAAGCGCCGTGTCGGATAGACACAGCGAAGGGTTGCGTTAAACACATCTGGACCGGGACGGAATCTGAAAGGCGACATCACCTGTCATACGGCGTATCGCTCCTGACAGGTCCCTGTTCCGGTCTGATATAACGTAAAAACAGCCGAACGGTGGAATCTCCGTCCGGCCATGCTATCATAAAAAAATACCGACGCCTGGGAGTAGCTGCCCACATACCGTCATGACGGGTAGCAGCCATGCCTTGCAGCGCCAGGCTATAAACATTTCCGCGTCATGCCGCGTATTATGCGGAAGCGGAATTCTTGCCGGCGTTCTGCTGCTGGTCCTCAACTTCATGGCGGTAGACCAGCAGGGGGTCCTCCGACTTCACCACGACGCCCGGCGTAATAATGCATTCGCGCACATCCTCGTGCGACGGAATATCATACATTACGTTGAGCATCGCTTCTTCCAGGATACTGCGCAGGCCCCGGGCTCCAGTGTTACGTTCGATGGCGGCTTCCGCCACGGCCGCAACCGTTTCTTCCGGGAAGCGCAGCTTGACATTCTCCAGCTCGAAGAGCTTCTCGTACTGCTTGATAATCGCGTTCTTCGGCTCCACCAAAACCCGCACCAGCTCTTCCTTGCTCAACGAATTCAAGGTGGCGAGGACCGGTAGGCGACCCGAGAATTCCGGGATCATGCCAAACTTGATCAGGTCTTCCGGCTTCACCTCGGTGAGGATGCGCTCGTCTTCCTTGCGGGTCTTGATGTCCGCATTGAAGCCGATGACCTTGCGCCCGATACGACGCTGCACAATTTGTTCCAGCCCGGCAAAGGAACCGCCACAGACAAAGAGAATGTTGGTGGTGTCCACCTGGATACATTCCTGCTGGGGATGCTTGCGTCCCCCCTGCGGCGGCACACTGGCGACCGTGCCTTCCAGCAGCTTCAACAGCGCCTGCTGCACGCCCTCGCCGGAGACGTCGCGGGTAATGGACGGGCTGTCGCCCTTGCGGGCGATCTTGTCGATTTCATCGACATAGATAATGCCCGTCTCGGCGCGCACCGGATCAAAATCGGCGTTCTGCAGGAGCTTGAGCACGACATTCTCGACATCGTCGCCGACATACCCGGCTTCGGTCAACGTGGTGGCGTCGACCACGGCGAAGGGTACGTCCAGCATGCGCGCCAGCGTCTCGGCGAGCAGCGTCTTACCACAGCCCGACGGCCCAATCAGCAGCACGTTGGACTTCTGAAGCTCCACGCCGTCGATCTCGCCGCCCGCGGAAATACGCTTGTAATGATTATGCACCGCCACGGCCAGGACCCGCTTGGCGTGGTCTTGTCCGATAACGTAATTATCCAGAAATTCTTTGATGGTTTTTGGGGCCGGCACTTTCAGTGAGCGCTCTACCCCTTTGCGTGCGCGTTCTTCGGCAACGATCTCGCTGCACAGATTGACACACTCATCGCAAATATTTACATCCGGACCTGCGATTAATTTGTTGACTTCGTCATGACGCTTACCACAAAAAGAGCAGGTGGGAATGTCAGTACGCGTTCGTTGTGGCGCCATATATACCTCCGAGACGTTTCGGACTCATTATTGGGACTGCGCTCCCGGCTTAAATTGCCAACGCGCTTTTGAAAATGGCTGCTTTTCCCAGAATTGGCCGAATTCATCGGCGCAACAGGATACAAGCGGCGCATTTTATCACCCATTATTGTGCCTTTTTTACGGGGTGAAGGTCAAGTTATGGGGGAATACAATTGCGCTGCGCACCCGCCGTCGGGCGGCCCGGCCATCACCTCAGCATATCCAAACATATGCGCACCACTCCCGCATCCTGTCCACAATGAACCCAAGGTTCGCCCCCAAAGCGGCGGTGTTGTATCAAGCCCCATCCTGTCGGTAATCGGGACGGGCAAGCAGCATTTGCACGACGTTGATGTGCCGCTCGGCGAAGGCGCCTTCGCAGTAGGCGAGGTAGAATTCCCAGAGCCGCTGAAAGGAGGCGTCGTAGCCGAGCCGGGCGACCACGTCCCGCTGCGCCATAAACCGTGCGCGCCACAGGCGCAGGGTCGTCGCGTAGTGCTGTCCGAAGGACTCGCAGTGCAGCATGCCCAGGTCGGTGTAGCGGGTCATCACCCGGCTCAGGGCGGTCACCGAGGGCAGGCAGCCGCCGGGAAAGATGTAGCGCTTGACAAAGTCCACGTAGTTCTTGGACGCCTCGTATTGCTGGTCCTTGATGGTGATGGTCTGGAGCGCCATCAGGCCGTCGGGGCGCAAGAGCCGTGCGCATTGTTGGAAAAAGACGGGGAAATAGGCATGGCCGACGGCCTCAAGCATCTCCACGGAGACGATCTTGTCGAAGCTGCCCCGCAGGTCACGGTAGTCGGAGAAGAGCACCGTGATTTGCTCCGACAGACCGCAGCGCTCCACCTCGGCGCGTGCATGGGCGTACTGTTCTGCGGAGATCGTGGTGGTCGTCACCCGGCAGCCATAGCGCGTGGCGGCGTGCAGGGCGAGTCCCCCCCACCCCGTGCCAATCTCCAGGAGATGATCCTCGGGACGCAGGGCCAGTTGTCGACAGAGGCGCTCCATTTTCTCGGTCGAAGCCGCTTCCAGGGACATATCCGGTTCTGTGAAATAGGCGCTGGAATAATTCATCGTCTCGTCCAGGAAGATTCTGTAGAAGTCGTTGCCCAGGTCATAATGCGCCGCGATATTCTTGCGGCTCCCCGCCAGGGTGTTGCGGTGGAGGAAGTGAAAGAGGCGATGGAAGGGCTCCGTGAGACGCCCCCAGCCGCTGTCGATGCCGTAGAACAGGTCCGTATTCCGCACGATGATACGCACCAGACCCGCCAGATCATCGCAGCGCCACCAGCCTTCCCGATAAGCTTCGCCGGCTCCCGTGCTTCCCCCCAGGCCGACGGCCCGGTAAAAGCGCGAATCAAGGACCTGCACCGTCGCCTGTAAATCCGTTGCGGTAGCGCTGTCCCCGAAATGCAGCATCTCGTCGCCGTCCTGGATGCTCAGCGCGCCATGGCGGAGGCGTTCGGCCAGCCGCAGCACCGAGCGCTTCATCCAGCGGTCCAGCCAGCCATGGGCGCGGCGGGTTAACAGGCCCTGGGGCGCGTAATCGGTGATGCGTTCTTTGCAGGGACGGGCGGGCATGCTTTCCGACTGCATGTCGTGTTCACTCCTTCGATATGGCCGTCGTCCCGGGATGCGGGACGTAGGGAATTTTCTTCCACCACAGTTTCAACGCTTCGTAATAGATGGCGGCCAGGACCTGGCCGGTCATGAAGGGAAAGCGCAGCAGGGTCGTGTTCAGGTTCCACGCATTAATGGGTTTCCTGGACATTATCAAGGTAGCATCGAAAACCCGTTCGTCATCCCGGTAGTTCTCCAGATGCGCCAGCAGTCGTTCTCCTGGCGGGTTCAATGCTCCGTGGTAACGCATGTCCATCTCCATGAAGGGAGAGACATGAAAGGCCTTTCGGAAGTCCAGGCGCATCGCGGCGCCCGGTCGCCGGCCACGGGGCGGCGTCTCCACATAGATATGCCGCTCCTTCCAGGGAGTGTTGTGCACCTCCAGCAGGACATGGTCCACATACTGACCATCCGGGCTGAAGCAGTAATAAAAGCTGACGGGATTCATCACAAAGCCAAAATAGCGCAGGTGCGTCAACAGACGGACAGGCCCTTCGGGGCGGTATCCGGCAGCTTCCTCGACGCAGTCCAGCACGCAGTCCTTCAAAGGCCGCGCCGGATCGCCCAGGTGGTCATCCCGCCGAAAGCGCGCCGGGGCCCAGCGACTGCTCGACCACAGCCAACGGCCACTGAACAGGGTATCCAGCTCATCCAGGTCCAGGTAGACCATGAACAGTCGGTAGCGAAAGGCATGCGGTCGCGGCGAAAAACGCCGGTGGCGCACCATGCCGGTATACAAGCAACTCTCCATCACCCCCACTCCCGCCCGAAGGCCTTACCGACCCGAAGGGCGCTATTGACGCCGTCTTCGTGAAAGCCGTAGCCCCAGTAGGCGCCGCAATAGTGGATCCCATGTTGAATGCCGCTGATTTCCCCATGCCGTTGTTGGGCTTTAACCGCCGCCTCGGAATAGCAGGGGTGGTCATAGACAAATGCACCCAATATAGATTCGGGCCGGATGCGCTCCCGCT
>SKJD01000242.1 GCA_007116095.1 Candidatus Hydrogenedentota bacterium | reverse complement strand
GGGCGACTACCGCCACCTTGTGGGTGGTGCTACTCGGTAATTTCTTCAGCAGCTTTTACCCGCAGACCGCAGACCAGACCATTGTGCAGCGCTACCTGACCACCCGCACGGAGAAAGAGGCAGCACGCGCAGTCTGGACGAATGCCATACTCCACATTCCCCTGCCCTTGCTCTTTTTCGGGTTGGGGACGGCGCTCTGGGTCTACTTTCGTAGTCATCCGGAAAACTTGGACCCCACGCTACAGAACGATGCGGTCCTGCCCTTGTTCATCGTGGCGGAATTTCCTCTGGGCTTGCGCGGGGTGATCATCGCGGGCATCTTTGCTGCGGCCATGTCATCCCTTGACAGCAGCGTGAACAGCGTGGCGAGTGTGTTGGTCAACGACTACTATCGCCGCTGGCGCCGTGACTTGAGCGAACGGCATGCCTTGCGCGTTTCCCGCATTATCAGCCTGGCCTTCGGGATGCTGGGCACGGTCGCCGCCATGTTCGTGGCGCGGCTCAATGCCCTGTCGCTGTGGGACCCCTTCCTGGAGTTCCTCGGGTTGGTGGGGAGCGGCCTCGCGGGGGTGGTGGCCCTGGGCGTATTCACCACACGCACCCACGGCAATGGCGCCATGGCCGGTGCGGTGCTCAGCGCCGTCGTCCTGCTCGTGGTGCGCGAGACCAGTATCCACTTTTTCCTCTACGCCGTGATAGGCTTCATGACCGCCTTTGTCGGGGGCTGGCTGGCGAGTTTTGTGTTGCCCGGCACGCCCAAACAGGTGGTCGCGGAAAACCAGGAGTTGGAAGACCAGTAGGCGCCATCGCTCCTTTACGGCATGCCGTTTACATGTCCACCAAGTACACGGTGTCCACCAGGCCTGTGCGCACCCGTGCGCAATATTGCAGAAGCTCAGCGTGCGTACTGCCTATGGCCAGGGAACTACGCAGCAGCCTTCCATTTCCTCATCATGCAAGTCCGTATCCAACCAACCATGACCGAATTGGGCTTCACTGCTGCCCGCAGGCGGTAGGGCTTCGCCGGGGGCCCGCTCCAGATAGGGCACGCCCAGATTGCCCCATTCGATTTCCCGCTCGATAACTGTGCCTTCGGGCCTGGACGCGACGAAGTCGTGGTAATTCTGATACAAAATCTGGTCCAGCAGGGGGCTACTCAATTGCAGGCCGTTGAGAGTTTCGCCTGGGAGCAGAGGCGTTGTGTAGGTCTCTTGGGTCAACATATCGTAATAGGCCTGGGCGCGTTCGGTGAACCAGTCGGCGTCCTTGAAGCTGGCCTCGGTCATCACCAGGTCGGTGCCGAACATGAAGCGGTCCGGGTAGGTGGTGAAGATGTCGATGAATTTTTCCGGGTCCCGGGAGATGCGCCGCAGACCAGCCGTCAGGAAGTCATCATGACCGAAGCTGACGTCGGAGTAGAGGTTCGGAAAGGTGTCGAGAAATTCTCGCAGGCGTGAGTCCCGGATCGAGGAGAGAATAAAGTGCGGCGCGTTGACTTTCAAGTCCGGAAAACTGGTCAATACCCGGATGAATTCATCCGCAAAACCCGGTTTGAATGGATTGACATGAAAACAGAGCGGTATGTGGTTTTCCTGGCAATAGGCGTAGAACGGAAACATCTCGGGATCGTCCATGGCGATGGTATGGAACATGTATTCGCCCGTGTCACGCCGTTCGTAGCCGTGTCCGGTATATAACTTTACCCCGGTGGCGCCGCGATTGATTAAATCCTTAATTTTCTGTAGCTTGAAGGGGTCTTCCGGGTCCAGGGTGGGCCAGGCTTCGAAGCGGTCCGGATGCGCCGCGGCGATCTTCATCAACTCTTCGTTATTTTCGTCATAGCGTGTAAAGCCCACCCGCTCCTGCAGGGTGATGGTGAACCAGGAACTTCCCATCAATACGGTCTTGGCCATCCCGTTGCGTTCCATGGCGTCCAGCACAATTTGCATCTGGCGGGTGTCCTGGATGTGTTCATGGGCATTGATCGCCAGTTGATTGTCCAGGATACGCTGTAATGCTTCTTCGGGAGTTTCGTTTTCGGGAATGTCGTTCGGCAATGCCGGCGGGGTGATGATGGACCGGTCTATCCGCACATCCGACGCCGGGGCGGTGAAGGCGTCGTAACGGTTGTCGTTTGCGTCGCCTTGCTGCGCGGTCTGCACACGGGTTCGGCGCGTCGTCGCCGCACCTGTGTTAGCGGGGGGCTCAAACTGCCGGGTTACTACAGGCGCTCCTGTGGTGTTCCCCGATGCTTCCGCCGTTTCCTTCAAGCGGTCCTCGACCCGCGCAAGCACATAGCCCGTCAACAACAACGCGGCTATACCCAGAAAAACCAGTAGGGGACGATTTCGGAACGGCATGACAACCTCCGGCATATGTTGGACAGGTGGTATCGGTATAAGTATCCGGCAATCGGTGATGCTTCAGCGACTGCTCCGACCGAAGACCAGTGTAGCATTAACTGTTTTTACGCTGCAAAACCGCTGGACGGCACCGAGGGTGATTCCTTGCTGATTTCGGTAATGCGGTTCTGGGCGTCCACATGGACTACCGTGGGCTGGTGCTTCAGGGCTTCTTCCCGGTCCATTTGCGCATAGGTCAGGACGATGACCAGGTCGCCCGGCTGGCCGAGGCGTGCTGCGGCGCCGTTGAGGCATACCACGCCACTGCCGCGTTCTCCCTCGATAACGTAGGTGGTGAAGCGGTCGCCGGTGTTGATATTCAGCACATGCACTTCCTCGAATGGGATCATTTCCGCGGCCTCAATGAGATTTGGGTCCAGCGTGAGGCTGCCGCGGTAGTTGAGGTCGGCTTGGGTAATCGTGGCGCGGTGCACCTTGCTTTTGAACATGGAAAGCATCATCTTGTTGGGCCTCCTGGGTGACATGACCGGTTTTGGGCGGTTGCCCTGTTTACCGGGAAATTGATGTTTACTGGAGCTTGGTCCCCCAATTTCAATGGGCGTCCGGGGGGATAAACTTGATGTTGTCAATCAGCCGGGTATTCCCGACATAGGCCGCGATGGCCAGCAGTACGGGCTGCTTGATTGTGGTTACCGGCTCCATGGTGACGGTGTCCACCAGCGCGACATAGTCCACCCGCACTGGTTCCAACGCCTCCCGAACTTGTGTGATTAGGGTGTCGGCGTCTCGTTCTCCGTCGGCCATCGCTGTTCGGGCGATCTGGAGACTCCTCGAGAGCGCCAGGGCGCGTTCGCGTTCTTCCGGGCTGAGATAGCGGTTGCGCGAACTCATGGCGAGCCCGTCGGCTTCCCGGACGATGGGCATTTCAATGATCTCGATGTCCATGTCCAAATCACGCACCATGCGCCGGATGACGGCGGTTTGCTGGGCATCTTTCTGGCCGAAGTAGGCGCGGTGCGGCTTGACGGCATTGAAGAGCTTGGTGACCACCGTGCAGACGCCACGGTAAAAATGGGGGCGACTGGCCCCACACAGGCCCTCCGAGACACCGCCGACTTCGACATAGCTGCTGTAGTCCGGGGGATACATGGCCTCCGCCGCCGGGGCATACACCGCGGCGACGCCCAGATCATCCGCCAGCGCACAATCCGCGTCGAAGGTGCGCGGGTAGCGGCCAAAATCCTCGTGGGGGGCGAACTGGGCGGGGTTGACGAAGATACTGAGCACGGCGCCGTTGTTCTCCGCCACGGCGGCCCGCATCAACGAGGCATGGCCTTCATGCAAGGCGCCCATCGTCGGGACAAAGCCGATTTGCTGTCCTTTGGCCCAGGCCCGAGTGGACCAGTCGCGCATCTCTTGGGCGGTATTCAGGATTATCATGAGTACTGGTGCTCCTCGCCGGGATAGTCTCCGGATCGGACTTCGGCGGCGAAGTCTTCAATGGCTTGTCGGGTCAGGCCCCGCACATCGGCGTATTGCTTGGCGAAGCGGGTCTTGCCCCAGCCCAGGATGTCCTGAAAGACAAGCACCTGCCCATCACAGCCCGCGCCGGCTCCGATGCCAATCGTGGGGATGTCCAGCATGCCAGTGATTTCTTCGGCCAGGGGCGCGGGAATGCACTCCAGCACCAGCGAAAAACACCCGGCCTCCTGCAAGCCCAGGGCTTCGTCTTTCAGACGTTGTCGGGCCTCGGGATCGCGTCCCTGGACCTTGAAGCCGCCGAACTGATGAATGGATTGTGGCGTCAGGCCGAGGTGACCCATGACCGGGATGCCTGCGTCCAGGATGGCCTTGATGGCCGGACCAAACTTGTCGGCCCCACCTTCCAGCTTGACAGCTTCGGCGCCGGCTTCCGTCACCAGACGACCGGCATTGCGCAGGGCTTCTTTCGGGCTGATTTGATAGGAGAGGAAAGGAAGATCGGCAATCAACAGCGCGTTCCGGGCGCCCCGGCGCACCATTTTGGCATGGTGGACAATGTCGTCCAGGGTGACGCTGAGGGTATCGGGCAGGCCCATGATGGCCATGCCCATGGAATCGCCCACCAAGATGGCGTCAATGCCCGATTCATCCATCAGGCAAGCGCTCGGGTAGTCATAAGCAGTGAGTAGGGCGATTTTTTGGGCGGAACGCTTGCGTTCCCAAAATGTACGGATCGTAACTTTGGACAATTCGGATGGCTCCTGAACCGAAGACGTACCCGTCCCGGTCCCGTTGGGGCTCCAAGCGGAGCGGTTCAAGGAGATGTGTATAACCAGATTTCGGGGCGTTCCACGGACGCCCGGTGTGTTTCTTCGCGTTCCAAGATGGCCAGGAGTTCCCGTACTGTTCTGCCGGTTACCGGATCCTGGGCCTCGGGCGCGATGTCCGCCAGTGGCGTCAATACAAAACGGCGTTCGCGGAATGCGACGTGGGGCAGGATCAATTCCGGGGTTTCAAGCACCAGCGCATGCCAGAGCACCATGTCGATGTCAATGGCGCGTGGTCCCCAGCGTAGACCCAGTTCTCGGCCCAAGGCCGACTCTACCCACTTCACATGGCGTAAAAATTCAAGCGGCGTCATTGCCGTCTCGATTTCTACGGCCAGGTTCAAGAAATTGGGTTGTTCCAAGACGCCCCAGGGCGTGGTTTCGTAACACGGAGAAATATGTAATACCCGGCAACTTGAACGTTTATCTTGCACCTCCGGGAGCATCGCCAACGCTTTCTCAAGCTGCGCCTGACGGTTGCCCACATTGCTGCCGAGACTAAGGTAAATTCCCATAGGCGTGTATGTTGAACGACTCCCTGGTTAAGATAATTATAACACAAGATTTTGCCGTAACGCGAGTACATCGTGCGGTTCTTTGCCGTGCTTCGCGGGCAAAATCTCGGAATGCCTGTTTTTGCGGTCACGGCGCAAACAACAATATATTGTAAATAAATGCCTTAATTTAGGGATGTTGTAACGAATCCTTGGGCCGTAAGTATAATCAATATACTGCTTGCCAAGTGGCTAAAATGGCGAAAATGCCATAAGCGCCTTGTCGTAGCGCAGTAGATTGTGCAAGTTAGTCTGCCAAGCAATGCGGCCCGATTGTTTTGGCGGAAAGTAATGGTGATAGG
>SKJD01000501.1 GCA_007116095.1 Candidatus Hydrogenedentota bacterium | reverse complement strand
GATGAACGAAGCTTGCTTTGCTTGGGTTGCACGCAGCCAGCTTCGTTACTCCGGTATCTGGTATCTGGCGTCACAAAGGCAAAGTTCGGATTCGCTAAAAATCCAATCATAATTCGCGTTTATTCGCGTGCATTCGTGGATAAAATAAACCCGTGAATACTATCCGCCAATGGACGCAAATACACGCGAATAAAAAAAAGGCACCCGAATTATATCCACAGATTACGCAGATTAACGCAGATTATTAATACCTGGCAAGAAGCCTATGGTCGGCCCTGGGGATTTATTGATTAAAAGCTTGCGTTCGTTTTCAATCGGCGAACATCTGCGTAATCTGTGGATAACCGGCGATGATCCATACTGAGGCCATGTTAACCAATATATTGCTGCAATTACCCTTTCATGGACTTTTCATTTCTGTATATTGGGGCCACGAAGCGTCAGGGAGGCAAAGTTCGGGATTCGCTAAAAATCCAATCATAATTCGCGTGCATTCGCGTGCATTCGTGGATAAAATAAACCCGTGAATACTTTCCGCCAATGGACGCCAAAATACGCGAATAAAATAAACTAGACCCGAATTTTCTGATTCTCTCGGAGCTTCCTGAATCCGAGGTAAAGGACCATACCTATCAGCATCGCCAATGCCCCATGCTGCGTTAGCGGCAGTGCTTCCAGCACGGTGGGGATTTCGAAGGGCTCGGAGCTGACGGGGACGCCGTCGAAAACAAAGGAGACTTGATACAGGCCGACGTCTTCCGGGCGTACGGGGTCAATCTGCAGGAACTGGCTTTCCACGCCGGCGACCCGGCCATCCGCCTCCAGGAGCATGCCGTCCTTGAACCACAAGTAGTCCGTGCCGTTGTCGCCGGCGGACAGGATCAGGGCGTCGCCTGCGCGGATTTCGTCTGGGGGGATGCTGCTGCGAATACGCAGATCCGGCGCATCACAGCCGCTGCGGTAGGCTGCGACCGCATGCTTGACGTTCCGTATCGTACGCGCATTGTCACCGTCCAGGGGATGGCCCGTGGCCACGCCCTGGTAGGTGACCTCCGGGTTGGAGAAGTGGGGCACGCGAAAATGGGTGATACCGTCGTCGTAGAAGCCGCCGCTCTCATAGGTCATCACCGAGGCATGGCGACCGCCGCCTGAGCCGACCCAGCGCCAACCGGCGGCGTAGGGGAAGAGCCCCGGACCCGGCTGCCTGTTCTGCGCTTTGTGGTGGTGCGCGCCCAGGTTGTGCGCCATCTCATGGACCATGGTGAAGCCCAAAGCCGCCTGTTGCACCCGCGTGATGGAAAAGCCCAACTGCGGGATGCCCTCCTCCTCCGTGAGCAACCAGGCAACCCCGCCAAAATCGTTCGCGCGCGTCAGCAGCACCACCAGGTCCGCACAATACATATCGCGCCAGTCATGAATCTCGTCCATGTACCAGGGCGGCCCATCTTCTAAATCGAAGGGATCGAAGCCCTCGTAAAAGGTCAGGCGTTCCAGATCAGTGATGGTGTTGCCGCTCTCCACATAGTCCACTTCCTCGGTATGCACCCACTCGAAATGGAGCCCGACTGCACTGTTGGCGGCCGTCAGGTTGGCCCGGGCCATCGCCTGCGCGACGGTGTTGTGGATATGCGTGGTCTCACCCTGGGCATCTCCGGCCCACGCCCGCGCTGCGGGGGTATACAGCACCATAACCCGGATGACGGCGTATTCCTCTGGACCAGGCAGATCTTGGCGCAGCGCGGGCGTCTGTTTTCGCACCTGCGACCAATCCAGACGTGGCGGCTCCTCCTGACAATCCTCCAAAATGTCCTGGGCCGGCCAGTCCAGTTCTAAAACCTGGTATAAATCCGATTTGGGCTGGGTAAGGAGCTTGAAATGACGTCCTTCCTGCGGCGCCGTCACCGTCATCTGCAATACCCCGGCGCTTCGGGTGAGGATGACATAGCCCAGGGAATCCTCCTCCAGCGCCGCCACCACGGTATGGACACCGTTGAAATCACTGTGGGCGCTATGAATACGCGCCAGGTACGTTGCATCCGGGAAGAGATTTATCCGCAATGCGTCCCCCGGCTGCAGCGCCTTCTCTGTTCCAAGCGCCGGATTCGGAGTCGCCAGGCGGTACTGTAACGCCGGCAATAGCGGCGCCGGTAGGACGTCGCCGGCCTTGGCCTCGGGCGACGTCGCTTCCCCATCCACTTCCAGTAACAGCGGGATCGCCGTTGGCGCAGCCTCCGTCTCTACCCCAGCCGCCCACGGCAGCGCTAGCAGTAGCGCCAGCAGCAGGCCGCACGCCAGACAACGTGTTTCGCCAATTAAGTACCTGGTTTTCATATTTCGCACGATATCTCCTGGCCGCAATGTACCACATAGCGCAGAAAAAATACTAAGAATGGATTTGACATGCCGTAAAAATTGTATCATAATTTCGATACAGCATAACGATTGAGGACTATCATGCATCTCCATATTTCTCCCAACGAAGGCCGGCCCATCTACCGCCAGATTGTCGAGCAGGTGAAACACCTGATCGCCGCCGGACGTTTGCGGCCCCATGACGGACTGCCCCCCGTGCGCACCCTGGCCAGCCAATTGCTAATCAACCCGAACACCGTGGTGCGGGCATACCGCGAATTGGAAGAATGCAGACTTATCTATAAACGCCAAGGCGCCGGCGCCTATGTTTCGGCGGGGGTATCCCCCTATTCTGCAGACGAACAGCGACGCCTGCTGACAGAGCAGGCGGACAGCTTACTGGTGCATGCCCGGCATATGGATTGGGACTTTGAGGAAGTGATTGCGCTGCTCCAGGAGCGCAACAAGCATTGGGAACAACGCAGGGAGGACACGGAATGAGCACAGAACAAACGCGTGACAACAACGCATCGGAAGTCGTGGTGTCGGTGGCGCAATTGACGCGCAACTTCAAGCGAAAGACCGCGCTGGACGATGTTTCGCTGGAAATTCCGAAAGGGGTGGTCTTCGGGTTGGTCGGCGAAAATGGCGCCGGAAAAACGACGTTGATTCGGCATCTGCTGGGACGTTTGCAGCCCAATGCGGGAAGTGTACAGGTTTTTGGGCTGGACCCGGTCAAGCATCCAGTGGAGGTCTTGTCGCGCCTGGGGTACCTCTCGGAAGACCGGAATCTCCCGGGCTGGATGCAGGTATGGGAGTTGATGCGCTATACCCGGGCCTTCTATCCCAGTTGGGACCCCGACTATGCGGAAGAACTCCGGGAACAGTTTGGCCTGGACCCCCAAGCCAAAATCAAAAACCTATCGCGGGGCGAACTGGCAAGAACGGGCCTGTTGATTGCCCTGGCGTATCGTCCGGAGCTGCTCTTGCTGGATGAGCCCTCCTCCGGGCTGGACCCCATCGCACGGCGGGATATTCTGGAAGTCATTGTGCGCACAGTGGCTGAAGAAGGCCGCACGGTCGTTTTTTCCTCGCACCTGCTGGAGGAAGTGGATCGGGTTGCGGATCAAATCGGCATGATTCACCAGGGGAAACTCGTATTTCAAGGGGAACTCGAAGCCATCAAGGCCCAGCACCATCACCTGATTCTATCCCGCCCAGGCAGCACGGAAGCGATTCGCATTGTGGTGAAGGCGTTTACTTCGTTGTTTGTGGTGTGGGTAATGGTTGTATCGATTTTTGCCTACTTCTATCCGGCGTACTTCACCTGGATCGGGCCGTATATTCAGCCCGGGCTGGGCCTGGATATTGACCTCGACGCTTTGGAACAGTACACTGTCCGACAGAGTTGAGTCGGGCATGTCGCACCGAACCTCGTGTTCGCCTGAATTATAACCACGAAAGGCACGAAACGACACGAAATGGGAACATGGAAAGCCCTTCGTTTCGGGTGTGGGCCTGCGAAGCCCAATCCTGTCATGCCTACGCAGGCAGGCATCCAGACCCCGTGCGTCATGTAAGCATTTATAAACTACAGCAGTACTACTTACAATTATGAGGCCACCCGCCCGTGGACCGGTCACAACAGTAAATTCGAGCCAATTTAACGCAAGGGCGCAAGGGCGCAAGGGGCACTTTAGTTGACGACAATGGCGTCATGACTACCCGGAAGTTGGCAGTGATCGTGCTTTAAGATATTGCAGGCAGCATGCAGTATTACTAAAAAAATGCTCCGAAGGAGCTTCGCTAAATACAGCCCAGGGTTGGACTTGGCCGCAAGGTCAAGGCCTACCCTGGGTATGGGGCGCCAACAACAACGCTACGCTGAAAGCGTTGCCTATTAATCTGTCTAATCTGTGGATGTGATTTCGACGTAATATGCACAGGGGGAGGGATGCTAAGCAAACGCCAATGGATACTGTACGGCTTTTGTGCATTGTCTGCCGCCATGATGTTGGGGTATGCCCTGGGGCAGTACCGGACGGTGGCGCCACGTCTGGAGGAAGCCGATGTGGCCGGTATGCCGGCGGATGTGGTGGTGGGAGCGGCCCCTTCCCAGCGGGTGGCGGAGGCGCTGAGCCGGGATGTGCCGGATGCGCTTGGATACCCGCAGGAAAAAACTGCAACGGCGCCGGAGACTAAGCCCGAAGAAGATCGGATCGTCGTCGGGGTGCAGGGCGCGGTGCGGCGTCCTGGGTATTATCCCATGCAGCCCGGGGATCGGGTGCAGCAGTTGCTTGAGGCGGCTGGCGGTTTGGCAGATACGGCGGATTTACAGGACATCAACCTTGCGGCCTGGCTCCTGGACGGCACGACCCTGTACATTCCCGAGGCGACCGTGAACCAGTCGGAAGCGGGCGCGTGGGTGTTGCGGGGATCGCCGGGAGCCGCCCGGCGCAATCTGTCGCAGTACACCCGCAGCGGTTGGCGGCCCTGGTGGAACCCTGCATATCAGGAAGCCTGGGTAGCGCAACATGCGGCCGCGTCGGCGTCGGGGGGGACTGTTGACGTCGGTGGCGTCGGGGAGACGCAGGACGACCGGATTGACATCAACACCGCCAGTTCCGAAGAATTGCAGCGACTTCCGGGCATCGGGCCGGTCATGGCGGGCAATATCATCAGTTACCGAGAAGCGTCGCCATTCCAGAGTATTGAAGAGATCACTCATGTATCCGGAATAGCAGAACGACGATTCGAAGCCATACGCGATCAAATCCGGGTCGGTGGCGGCTGACGAGGGGCGATGTGACCAGGCTCAGTCCCGGTATTGCTTCGGCTCGATCTCGCGTTTTTTCACCCGCAGGCCCATGAGGCGCTCGGTAATCCCCAGCTCCCGGGCGGCTTCTGCCTTGTTGCCCTTGGAATTCTTGAGGGCTTCGATCAGCAATTCGCGCTCGACCCGGTGCATGGTGTCTTCCCAGAGCCCTTGCATAGGCGTGTTCGAGGCATCCGCCGTCTGTAGCGTGGGGGGCAGGTGATGGCCGTGGACCACGTCGTCGTTGGTCAGCAATACCGAACGCTCAACACAGTTTTCCAGTTCCCGCACATTGCCGGGCCAGTGGTAGCTCATCAGCATGTCGATGGCGGGGGTGGAGATGCGGCGCACATATTTGTGGTTGG
>SKJD01000332.1 GCA_007116095.1 Candidatus Hydrogenedentota bacterium | reverse complement strand
ATTCCGGCGCGGTCAGGAACATCTCCGTCCAGCGGGTGTCGCCATAGACGCTCAGGCCGAACTGGTCCACCGGCTCGCCGCCGAGTACGCCTTCAAAGGACTGCACCACAAAGGCCATGTTACCGTGACTGTGGCTGTAGGCTGCCGCGAAGGGGGTATCCGCGCCCAGCGGTACGGCTTCCAAGGCCCAACTGTCGTCCGCGGACACTTCCACGACCTGGGTATCGCCGTTCACATCCGTGTAGGCGACTTCCGGCCAGACCGTCCGCACAATGTAGGCACCGGCATTGAGGAAGCGGAGGTTATGCGCGCTGTCGCCGTCTATGCTGACATCATCCAGCACGTTCAGCGTCAGTTCCACATAGCTGCGGGTTTCATCCAGCTCGGGCGTCTCGAAGACCTCCAGGGTCGTAGCAATTTTTCCGTCTTCGCTCAGGTAGTCATTGCCGAAGCTGGCAATATTCGGCGAGGTCAGGTAAATGCGCGTATCCTGGTGCAGGTTGTTGATCCATTCGCCGCCAGACTTGTAGCGCAGGTGTCCCAGTATCGATACGTGGTCATGCTGTGGTTGGCCCGGCCAGTAGAAGTTGGACTGCGCCCGAACGTCTGCCCAGTAATAGTTGCGCCCGTCGGGACGCGGATATTCAAAGGGCACATAGCAGAAGGTCTCCGTCGGCCCCAGGGAGGAATGGAAATAATGGTGGAAGAAGCGGATGGATGAAATCTGGATCAGCGGGCTTGTACCCCAATTGCCGAATAGGTGATAGACCCGGCCTTTGAACGGTGTCTCCGGCGTCACGGATATGGGCACATAGGCCTCCCCATACGGGATGTCCCCTTCCTGAATGCCTTCTTCCTTCTCGCCACCGAAATTCTTACCGACTTGCACTTGCACCGGTAGCGGGAAACCATGTTCATCCGTCAGTACAGCGGCTTCCAACACGCCATAAGTGTGGCGGACATTACAGACGATGTCCGCAGGGAACGGGCTGCTGATTTCCATCCCCACTTCATAGCGCTGGTTCGGGTTGATCAGTCCCTCTTCGAAACTGCGTGGTCCGGTATAGTCGACGGTAATTTCATAAAAGCCCCGTTCCGGGCGGTAGCCTTCGAGAAAGCCGCGCTGCAGGGAGAATTCGACCTGGTCCGCATGTAATTCCTGGTGCAGCATCGATTCGGCGTGCTTGGAGTCCTCGGCAAAGAGCATACCCAGGGCGGCGCCCCGCCGGGCCGCGCCTTCTTCACTCAAGGTTACGTCCGGCACATAGACCACATGCGCCGAGGTCCCGCTCGCCGGCTGCCGGTTCGCCGCATCCAGGCCAAGCCCTATCTTGGGGGCGGGGGCGGGACTCTCGTCATAATGCCGCACATTCAGATTGAAGAAGATGCGGTCGCCATAGCAATACAGCGCCAGCTCCACTTCGCCGTCCATCTCATGGGCGACCAGGTCCCGCAGATGAATCTCGTACATCTCGGTCCCGAAGCTGTAAATGTTTATACGGCCCGGGCCGGAGACCGCCACGTCACCCAGCTTCAGTGCACCGGGTTCAATAACAAAGAGGCTTTCTCCGTCGTTGTTGAAAAGTTCCAGCCCCACCCGGGCCACATCCAGTTCGGCGCGGTACTGTTGCCCTTCAATAATGAGCACTTCCTTGGCCGCGTCCGGCCATTTCACGTTTACCTTGGCCTGGTTCGGCGTGGGGGCGTAGGCCCAGGCCACGTTCGCCGCCAACAAGGCCGACAAAATCATGATTCTCATCCCGATCTCCTTCTATTTGCGCGTTTGCATGTTACCCAAACATACCTTCATGGGAAATATCCCTTAGCATGGCGCAATTGCTTTCCGGCATGCAAACCGACCCCGACCCGTTCGCCGTTTACGGTCATGGGTCGAGGCCGGAGAGACAGGATGGGTGTTCAGGGACTATTCGCCGTGGACGGCCTCGGCAAAAATATGGCCGGCCTCATGGAAGACAAAGCCGCCGGCATTCATCGGGAAGTTGCCCCCGACCGGGAAGGCCAGGTCTTCCTCCGGAAAAACCCACGTGCCGCCGGGGCCGCTGTTGCCCGTGGGCCAGCGCAGGAAGCGCACATGCCCGTCGAGGAAAAGTACATTCGAGCCGCCGGGTACGTGGTTGAAGTGGGTCGGGTTGTCGCAGACGATGTCCCAAACCACGGCGATCGCCGATTGGGCCAAGGCCCCGGCGCCGGGGTTGTTGATATCCGTGATCAGAAAACGCTCGACGCCTTCCCGCAGACGCGGAATCCGGTTGCCGCCGGCGACGCCGCTACCCGGAACCAGGACCTGCCAATCCTGCTGGACCACGGTCGGGTCCTGATAAATTTGCACGCCCAAACCCGCCTCGGGGTGCATGAGATTGGCAAAGAGCGTATCCACCTTTTCCGGGCTGTCCACCAGGTCATCGCTGATGAGGTATCCCGTGTAGGTATAGGGGTAATCCCCCACCTCACACGCCTCCACGATTCCGTCGCCGCTGCCTTCCCAGGCATGCCACCAGGGACTTGTGGTGTCGCCCTCGTCCCAACGCTTCACCGGGTCCCCCGCGCCCATCGCGCTGGGGCATATCAGGATGGCGAAGTCATTGAGGTAATCCGGATACACGGCGGCGACATCGAAGATTTGCTCCATGGGATGAATGCTCCCGTTACAGGCGCGGGTCTTCATCGGTGGATACAGCGACCCGGGACTCTCCGAGGCGTACATCTTCAACACCAGGCCCATCTGCTTGAGGTTGTTGGCGCAGGAAGCGCGGCGGGCGGCCTCCCGGGCCCGCGCCAGGGCCGGCAACAGAATGGCCGCAAGGATGCCGATGATCGCGATGACCACCAGCAATTCAATCAAAGTGAAGCCCTTCCGGGCATGAGAAACGACGCCGGGCTCAGCCGGAAACTGGTACAGCCTATCCATGAAACTGATTCTCCGCATTTGGTTGTTACTACGTCCCCGGATCTCCACGACGGAAATCTTAATGAACTTGTGTTAATCATACATAACTTTTAGTTTGATTGCAAATCTTTTGGGGTGCAGTTCTTTGCGTCTTCGTGCCTAAGCCCGAAGACGCAAAGTTACCGGATATTAATGCTCCGAAGGAGCTGTTCTAAATACAGCCCAGGGTTGGACTTGGCCGCAAGGGCAAGGCCTACCCTGGGTAAGCGACACCACCACCTCCGCTACGCTGAAAGCGTTGCCTAAACTGCTGGCGCCCCTTCGAGGAGCATTTGGTGGAAGTGATGGCTATGCCCGATCTAATCATCCGTGACCGCTCTGCGGTCGGGCGGTTGCATGACCTTGGTTGCTATTCTATGTTGCTATTCTGTTTACATGTTTCTCTGTATTCCTGCCTTCGCAGGAATGACGGGAGGGGCTGGTTTCCTGCCCTGGGCACCCACAAGGGGACGCCCCTACAACGCCCCCCGTCCGTCATACCTTCGCAGGCATGACGTGGGTGGGAAACCCCACCCACGAGGGCGAACACAAGGTTCGCCCCTACGCTTCGTAATGAATCGACTTAAGCGACAATATCAGAACTACACCCAAAACAAATATCGCCGCCGGTGCAATTGGGTGCACTTACGCGGTATTATCATTCCTACAGCAGTTTGGATGCGGCAATACATAAGCGAATGCAACTGAGCCCCAAACGCAACTACAGGAGGAATGACAATGCATGAAGCTACAGGACGGATCATGACCATGGTGATACCGGTGCTGTTTCTGGCAAGTTTCGGGATGGCGTTGATCGTCCATGCTGAAGAACTGCCGGAAACGCCGATCTTATTTGCCGAGGACTTTGAAGATGCCCTTGATGCCGGTTGGGAATGGCTGCGGGAGGACCCCGAGGATTGGCGTCTGACGGACGGCGCTTTGGAGATATCCGCGCGGCCGGGACTCGAAGACACAGCGCGCAACGTGCTGCGTCGTCACGTTCCCGAGATTCATGAACGCCTCCTGGCCTTCGAGGTCACTGTCGCCTTCACCAGCCCGCCCACGGAACAATACGAACAGGCCGGGCTGGCGTGGTACGCCGATGACGCACCGGTCTTCAAGCTGGTGCTTGAACAGATAGATGAAGAGTGTTTCATCATTCCGGGCCATCACCCGACGGAAGCGATGCAGGTGCGCCTGCGCATGGAGATCAATGTGGATATCGGTCGGGTGCGCACCTGGTATCGTGAACTGGATACCGACGCCGAAGATGCAGAGGAGGCGGAAGACGCAACCACCTGGAAAGTAGTCGTTGAACAGGATTTTTCCGACGGCTACATGAACCATATTGCGCTGGTAACCTACCATGGCCCGGAAGACGCCGATCACTGGATGCGTTTCAGTGACTTCGCCATCCGATACGGGCACTTGTGGTAGCCATAGCGCCACAGCATAACGGGGGCGACGGGTGGACTTGACCCGACGCCCCCGATTTCTACAACCATACCCTGGCAGCCACTTAACTTTCCGTGGTGGCGTTGCCGCTGTCTTCGACCCGGACCTGGCGGGCCTTGTTTTCGGCCAGCACTTTGAGTTGCTCTTCCAGCCCGCGGACATGGATATCCTGCTGCGGGAATGCAATCTCGATGTTGTTTGCACGGAAGAGCTTGTCAATCTCCAAGTGCAGATCATGGCGAATCTTCAACAAGTGATCGATGCTGGGACTGAAACAGCGCAGCTCTAAATCAAGGCTACTGCCCCCGAAGCCCACGAAGAAAACGTTCGGGCCGGGATCTTCCAGGACCAGCGGATGCTGGTCGGCAGCTTGTTTCAACAACTGGATCGCCTTCTCGGTGTCGGAACCGTAGGCAATACCAATCGGAATGACGACCCGCAGGGTGGCATCCGACAGGGTCCAGTTGATGAGCTGGCCGGTGACGAATTCCCGGTTCGGCACAATAAGCTCCTTGCGGTCGAAGTCGGTGATTGTGGTGGCGCGAATCCGGATTTTGCTGACGGTGCCGGAGGTGTTGCCGATGGTGACGACGTCCCCGACGCGGATCGGTCGTTCAAAGAGCAGGATGATGCCCGACACGAAGTTGGCGAATATCTCCTGCAAGCCAAAGCCCAAACCGACACTCAAGGCCGCAACCAGCCATTGCACGTTGCTCCAGCCAATGTTCACGGCGTTGAAGACCATCACCACCCCCACGGCGGTGATGATATAGCGGGCAATCGTGGTGATGGCGTAGCGCTCGCCCGAGCCCAGTTGCATACGCTGTAGCAGGGAAATCTCCAGCAGCCCGGGCAGGTTGCGCGTGGCCAGGAAGGTGAAGAAACCGATCAGGAAGGCCATGAAAAGGTTGGCCAGGGTGACGTCCCGGGCGAACTCGGTGATGGTCTGCACCTCGGAACCGTCCGGCGTCGTAATGGTCTCGGTGGTGACGCCTGAGGAGGGCCAGAGCGTGACGCGGTCCAGGATATTGATGGCGTTGAGCTGATCGGACCAGATAAACCAGGCGACGACGACCAGGGAAACCCCCATCAGGCCTTTCACCAGCCGCTGGGATTGCTCATCCACCTTTTGCAGGTCAATTTCTT
>SKJD01000049.1 GCA_007116095.1 Candidatus Hydrogenedentota bacterium | reverse complement strand
GACGTATCCAGGCCGATCAGCCCGAGGCGTAGGGTGTCTACTTCCTCCTGCGCCGAGCCCACGGCGGGACATAGCAGGAGCGCGATAAGGGCGAATACTACGGCAATCCGACGAAGTACGGGATGATGCGACATGGTTCCTCCCAGCAAATTGAGTAACAGCGTCCTTGCGATTTGCATCCGAATTCCATCATTACTTCACGAGTCGCATTTAACCGCAATTTCCGAATAATAGGGCATGCGCCTTGGCATTGTCAAATAGAAGTTTACGGTCGGGGCTGTAGCAGCTTAGCGGTACTTCCGGGCGGCCTGCCATAGCCGGCGATAAATACGCCAGGAATCCTGGACTTTCTGGAAATGCGACGACGGATTCCCCGCTTCGTAGACCGTGGCGATGGGAACCTGGGCTATGCGGACGTTCCGGCGCATCGCCAGCACGAGCATCTCCATCTCCGTTTCATAGCGCCCACCGGCCACCTCCGCCAGCACCGTCTCGGCGAAAGCCCGCGACAAGAGACGAAAGCCGCACTGCGTATCCGGCAAGCGCCGCCCCAGGAGCCAGGCCGTCACATGGATCGTGAGCCAATTGCCAAAGCGGCTCCGCAGCGGGACATAACTTCCCGCGCGGTTGCGCACGCCCAGGACCAGATCGGCCTGCTCCGCTTCGAAGGCCGCCCAAAACCGTGGCAAATCCGCCGGGTTGTGCTGGCCGTCGGCGTCCACCACACAGACCGCACGACACGCCGGCGATTCCAGGGCCGCTTGGAAGCCCGCGAGCAAGGCATGACCCTTGCCCCGGTTCTCCGGCATCCGCAGCACCTGCGCCTCCGGCAAGTCCAACGCCGCCACCGCGCCATCCGTGCCGCCGTCGTCCACCAGTATAAACGTTGCGCCCACTGCCTGTAACCCCGCCACCACCGCCGCCAGGCGATCACCCGGATTATAGCATGGCACCACGACACAAAGCCTTTGCAGGGAAGCTTTCCCGGTTTGCGTTGCTGCCTCAGTCATCCCAAGGCTCTTTGGGCGGTTCAAGCGGAATCGTCTCCGTGGTATAGCCTGGGCAATGCAGGACCGGCAGCCGGGGATAGCGATGAAACGCAGCGTCTTCCTCCGCACGCAAACAACGCCAATACGACGCCCCACCCCGCGGATGCGGCGTCTCCCGCGCATAGACACAGTCCACACACAAGCCCACCGCTTGGCATCCCAATTGCAACCAATAATTTCTTTCTTTTTCCATAACGAACGCCATTATCTACAGAATCACCCCAAAATATCAAACCCAACAAACGCCCAATCCGAGCCGAAGGACTTTGGATGAAATTACGGAGTTCTTAATGGTCGCGGACGGGAAAGAAATATTGCCCCAAAAGGGAATAGCCGTACTTTGTGGAGATGAAGCGGAGGAATGGTGTCTTTGGATTGGTGAAGACTTGCGGAGGATGCGGCAGATGAGGGAGAGAATGCTCTTGGCATAACAATGCATCTCCTTGTAGATTTGCGGAAATTCCACAAAAATCGGCTCTACAAGTTGCACCGTAGCTCGTTACATGTAATCCCCTAAGTCCTTGGGATTAAACGAGATAAGAATGGCGCACCCGGAGGGAGTCGAACCCCCAACCCCTTGGTCCGTAGCCAAGTGCTCTATCCATTAAGCTACGGGTGCGCTGTGTTGATGGTTGTAAATAATAGCATGGTTACTCGGTAGGGGTCAAGTGTTTTGGAAATTTTGGAGATTTTGGAAAGTCACGCGGCTTGTGTCGTGATTTTCGCGGGATCGCAGTGAAATATGCGGGTTTGCCTGTCGGGATGTGGCGCCGGCCCCAAGATGGTGTAGGTGCTGGGCTGGGGTTTGATTATCATACACTATTATTAGTACGCTTTTTCAGCACGTAATAGCAGGCGTATGGATTCAGGGGGAAGGAACGTCTGGTCTGGCCGGGGCATGGGGGACAAAATGGCCTGGCTTCTTGTCAGGTGATGGTACGTTCATTCCTGGATGGGCGCCGGGCTCCACCGTCGGGTGCGCTTATGTACTGATCATTCCCGCCAAGAAAATCTCCATACACAAGCGCGTGGCGCTTCGAAGCGCATTCCGCGCACCTCGGGACCATTTAGAAAATTCCAATAATTCAATTATGGTATTATAGATTCATGAATAAAAATTTCCATCTTCAATCGCTGTGGCGCATGCTTGCCGCTTCACAGACGGACCGCGAAAAGATGCGCGAAATCTTACCGTTATTGCAAGAGCTCTTTCCGGAATTACAGTTCCGTTGGCGAGCGTCCGGGGAAACTGGCAATGATACGGAAGCGGCGCTGCTGGGTAGCATTGAGGTGGTGGCCACAGGGGATACCGAAGAGGCCATAGTCCGCTTTTATCGCTATCTGGCGGTGATGCTGGGTTTGTTGCTGGAGAAAGAGACCCAGGATCGGGCTTTTGTAGATGTTCATCAGTTACAGGCGTCACCTCCCAATGCGGCCTCCACCGAGCTGCCAGAGCTGGTGTCCAATGCGGCAATGGCGCATCTGGTTACGTTTGATCCGCTGGCCGAGGTCGAGGATTTTGTGTCGGAAGTTGGGAGTTGGCGTTATGATGCAACGTCGGATTCCTTGTATTTTTCCAGCCTGGCGCTGGAAATGCTGGACATCCCCCCGAAGTCGTCTTCGGAGAATGGCCGCGGACTGATTCGCATTGCTGCGGAAGCCTTGCTGCAAGCGGTGGATGTGGACGCCGGTCAGGATATCTGTCGGGACTTGCTTCAGCAGATTCGCAACTCACAGAAAATCCTCGCCGTAGAAACCCATTGGCGTCGTGCGCAAAATGAAGATGCTTCCCCGAAGGTTGCCAAACTTCAGCAACATCCTGAATGCGACAAGCACTTGATCTGGGTGGGGATTCCTGCATTTGACGCCAATGGAGCGTTGCAAAGTGTTCATGGCGCGGTGCACGACACGACCCGGTGGGAAGAGCTCAAGCACCGGATGTATTATCATGTGGCCTTGGAAGCACGGGTGAACCGTGTCGCCGGACGTTTCATCTACATGCCGGGCAAAAAGATTCCCGGAGCGATTGCCGAGGCCCTGGAGCAAGTCGCAAAATACACGTATGTCGATCGTGCTTACCTATATCTCTTCGATGAAATCGAGCAATGTTTCTTGTTGCAGGATGAATGGCATGAGGATGCATTGTCGGCAATGGCGTTTGGCGGGGAACAGGTGACGCCGGTTCCGGGAAGCTGGTCATTCACTAAACTGATTGAAGGCTGGAATGTTGTGGCGAAGGACCTGGGTTCACTTCCGCCTGAAGCGAATCGCGAGAAACAGCAGTTACAGGATCGGGGTAGCCAGGCCGCGCTCTTCCTGCCCATCCATATCGAGGAGCGCCTGGCGGGTTATGTCGGTTTTGAGTCCACGCAACAGGTGACTTTGTGGACCGACGATGTGCTGGACATCCTGCGTAGCTTCAGCGAAACGCTCTTCAACGCCCTGGAACGTTTGCGGGGGGCGGAAATGCGGGGGGCGCATCTGCGCTATCTGGAGAAAATGGAGCTGGTGAATCAGGTCCTGCTTGGCGGCAATGACCTGGACACCATGCTGCCCCGCCTGATGGAATGTGTATTGAAACTGTTTCATTGTGATCGCGCCTGGCTCCAATACCCCTGCGATCCCGAGGCCTCGCGTTATGAGGTGCGCGCCGAGCACACCAACCCCGAGCACCCTGGCGCCTTGGCGCACGGAGGTTTCTTGCCTGCCCGGCCCGATGTTCAGGAGCTTATGCGCAAATTGCTCGCTTCCGATCAGCCCCTGGCTTTCGATTCCCGGACGGGGCTGCCCCTGACGGAAAATCAGAAAAAATGGGGGGTGCAGTCTGCCGTGCTATTTGCCGTGCGCCCACGGGTAGGCACACCCTGGCTCTTTGGCATCCACCAATGCACCCATCCGCGGGTGTGGCTTCAGGAGGAGTTGCGGCTATTTCATGACATTGGCATACGCCTGACCGATGCCCTGAACCTGCTGATGCTGCATACGGATATGCAGCGCAGCGAAGCCCATTTCCGCTCGCTGCTGGAGGCCAATCCCGATCTGATCTTTATCTTCGACCGGGAAGGCCGTTGTCATGACGTCATGCCGCGGGAGCACCCATTGTTGATGGAGCCGGCTGAGGATGTATTGCGATTCACCGTCGACGAACGCATGCCGAAGGAAGCGGCGGATATCACGCACAATTATGTTAACAAGGTGCTGGATGAAGGCGGCATTCATACTTTTGAGCACCAGGTGATTCGGGCGAAAAACGAGACCTGGGTTTCGGTGCGCGCCGTACCCTTTGAGGGCGGCAGTAACCCCAAGGTGTTGTTGTCATGCCGGGACATTACGGATCTAAAGCTGGCTGAGCGGGAACGCCAGAATATGGAAGCGCAGATACAGCATGCGCAAAAGCTGGAAAGCCTGGGCGTCCTCGCGGGCGGTATTGCGCACGATTTTAACAACTTGCTCATGGGCATTCTCGGGAATGCGGATATGGCGCTCACCGAATTGTCGCGTAGTTCCGGAGCGCGCAACTACCTGGAAGACATTATCACCTCCTCGCAGCGGGCGGCGGATCTATGCCGGCAAATGCTGGCCTACTCAGGCAAAGGCCATTTTGTGATTCAGAGTCTCGATCTCAGCGAGCTGGTGGAAGAAATGGCCCACCTGCTCGAGGTCTCCATTTCCAAGAAAGTGCTGCTGCGTTACGATTACGCGAAGGGATTGCCGACCATTCAGGGTGACGCAACACAAATCCGCCAGGTGATCATGAATTTGATCACCAACGCCTCCGACGCCATCGGTGACCGCAGCGGGATTATCACCATCGTCACTGGAGCCATGGAATGTGATAGCCATTACCTCCAGTCGACCTATCTCGACGACCAACTCAGCTCCGGCGTTTATGTGTACATCGAAGTCTCCGATACCGGATGCGGTATGGATGAAGAGACGCGGACCCGGCTCTTTGAGCCGTTTTACACCACCAAGTTTACGGGACGGGGTCTGGGGATGTCCGCGGTGTTGGGTATCGTTCGTGGACACAAGGGCGCCATAAAATGCTATAGCGAGCCCGGACGCGGCACCACCTTCAAGGTGCTTTTCCCGATTTCCGATCAGGATGAGATCATCAAGGAAAACGCCGAAACCAAGACGCTGACAACACCCCGAGGCGGCACCATCCTTGTGGTGGACGACGAAGAGACTATCCGCGCCATCGCCCGAAAGGTGCTGGAACGCGCCGGGTACACGGTAATCACTGCCGCCGACGGGCGCGAGGCCCTGGTGCTCTTCGAGGAATCGCTGCGTAATAACAACGATGCCGTTCAGCAAGGATTGGAATCACCAGCGCCGATCGGCTTGGTGCTCCTCGACATGACCATGCCGCACATGAGCGGTCCGGAAGTCTATGTGCGTATGCGGGAGTTGCAGCCGGATATCCCGGTCATACTTTCCAGCGGCTATTCTCCGGATGAGATCACCAACCAATTCGAGGGGCTATCCGGCTTCATCCAAAAGCCCTACCTGGGCAGTGAGCTGCTCG
>SKJD01000087.1 GCA_007116095.1 Candidatus Hydrogenedentota bacterium | reverse complement strand
CCAAAATCAAGGTTTGAATCAGACCGTGATGAGGCGGTCCGAATCACGCACGATTTCGTAGTGATCTTTGAGCGTAGAGAGTGGACAGATTTCCGAGCCTTCCGAATTGCGCAATTTCAGGCAGGTTCCACAAGCCAGGAATTCGCCGCCGGCGTCAAGGATTTTTCGGGCTTCTGCCTGGATGTCGAATTTTTCATCCTCGATCTGGTCTATCTCGACACCCCGCCCGGAGAGGAAGATACGCACCTCATCGCCTTGCTCCAGACTGTAATGCCCCAGTCGTAAGGCGTTGAAGACGGTTTCCGGATCGGTCTGCGTGATAACGATACCAAGTTTCATGATACATTCCCCTTTTTGTGGCCCATTAAGCCGTAGTGGTAGGGAGGCAGATCAATAATGTCTCCCTTTACTTCAAAGCCCGCTTCCTGCATCCAGCGCAGGCAATCTTGTGGATGCGGGCGTATATCCATGGAAGGTCCCCGTGGCGTGGTGGGGTCATAATTCCAATGCATCACGGCGAGCCGTCCTCCGGGTTTAAGGATGCGCCAGGCCTCGCGCAACAATACCAGCGGCGTCTCCGCATGCAGGATGTTAAAGAGCATCGCATAATCCACCGATGCATCGTCCAACCCGGTCTCATCGCTCACGAAGTCCTTTTGGTAGAACCGGGTATTATGCAGACCTTCAGCCGCAGCGCGTCGTTCACATTCCGTGACCATTACCGCTTCGATATCGATACCATACATCGTCCCCTTAATCCGGCGCGCGGCCGGCAGTGAAAAGATGCCATAACCACAGCCGAAATCCACGACATCAGAGGTCTGCTCATCCAGTTGTAACGCCGTCAGAACCGCATCGGGGTCGAAAAAAGTGCGCCATCGCGCTTCCTCGGGCATGCCGCTTTCACGAGTCTTCATGTATTCCTGCCCCGCCACCCCCCCGGCGCTGGGTTATGCGCCCACATCTGGATATAATCAATGCTGAGGCTTATTCTGTTCATAGAAATACCTACATAAACAGCGCTTATATAACAGTTTATATACCAATCCCCATGGTTGAACGCAAGTAGGGCTAAAGCTAAAATAGGTGGGTTAAGTAGTCGACGATGGCTTATCCGGACGATGACTCTCCGCCTTTATCTCTGTCATCCCCTTTGGTCTTGCCAAAACCCAGCGAGCGAAGAAAAGCGTCGACGTCCACGGGGCCGGCTTCCTGATCGGGAGCGGGGGCAGAAGAACTGGCGTGAAAGTGCAGGGGGGCCCGCAGAAAACGACGTTGGCAGGCCGGACAGAGATCGAGGCGAATGCGTTTGTATATCTGAGATTCTATCTCCTCGGCATCTTGCTTGTGCAACTTGGCCACGAGTTCCTGGATTTCTTCCCGGTGGCTTCGCACGAGGTCCAGGAGCCCGATTTCCATCTCGTCATAGGCGGCATGCACGTCAATTTTCACCGTATACCGCAGCGCATGCCGCTGCAAAGTCGCCCCGCATCCGTCGCACAGGTAATGAATCATGGCTCAACTCCACATCCTGGTTCCCAACCGTTCCCGGTTCCGAGTGTACCACAAGCGGTCTGAGCATCCCAATGCACATTATAGCCCCAAACGCCGAATTTGCTTGCATAGGTACACAGAATCGTTTTACCATTGTGTATCTTTTGTCCAA
This sequence comes from Candidatus Hydrogenedentota bacterium, assembly GCA_007116095.1. Classification (GTDB taxonomy): domain Bacteria; phylum Hydrogenedentota; class Hydrogenedentia; order Hydrogenedentales; family SCBR16-9; genus SCBR16-9. The sequence continues at coordinate 3,919 of SKJD01000087.1, read as the reverse complement.
AAAATGGAATACCCTGCATGATCATTCAGCTCATAAACAATGTCTCGCTACTTGTCATGCTGGCGGTAGGCCTGCAGATGCTATCGCGCTATGTCGCTGATGAGTCTTTTTCTTTCAAAATTCTGGCAGGCCTACTCTACGCCTTTGTCGGCATCATCGCCATATCCACGCCCTACGAGTTGCAACCAGGCATTATTTTTGACGGCCGCACGATTGTATTGACGATGGCGGGTTTGTTCGGAGGGCCGATAACCGTCGCCATTCCCGGCGTCATTTGCGCAGGTTACCGAGCCTATCTGGGCGGGGTCGGGGCGCCGGTCGGAGTCGTAACCATCCTCGTCGCCGGAGCTGTCGGCGCCACAACCCACTACATGGGTCGCTCAAATCCAAAATGGTTTCGCCCATTCCGTCTATGGCTACTTGGTTTTTTTGTCCACGGCATCATGGTGTTTCTCTTCTTTTTTATACCGGACATGACGCCAGGAATGGTTATGCGCGAGCTGGGCTTCAATTTTCTGGTAATTCATCCCCTGGCCTTTCTGATCTTGGCCCTGGTGATACTGGAAGGCGAAAAACGACTGGCCGCGGAACGGGCATTGCAACAGAGTGAGCAGGATTACCGAAATCTGTTTCAAAACCATAGCGCCGTAAAATTGCTGATTGATCCTAAAAGCGGCGCCATTAGGGACGCCAATAAATCCGCAGCGCAATATTATGGCTGGAGTCGAAAAGAACTGCGCACGATGACGATTCATGACCTGGACACCGCCCCAGCGGATCAGATTTGGCGGCATTTACAGGATATGGATTCCGATTGTCATCTGGAAGCCAGGCACCGACATGCCGATGGCCAAGTTCATGATGTGCGTATTTTTCACAGCAATATCACCTTCCGGAGCAAGCCCTGCTTGCACGCTATTGTACTGGATGCCTCGAAAGAAAGGCTTTTGGAGGAACAACTTCGCCAGGCGCAGAAAATGGAAGCTATCGGGCATCTTGCCGGCGGTATCGCCCATGACTTCAACAACAGTCTGCAAACCACGCTGGGATACACGCAGTTGCTCAAGGAGTTGGATATACGCGCCGCCAACTTGCGCGATCACAGCGATAACCAGTCGGCATTCCTGAAAGAAATTACCGACCTGGAACAAAGTCAGCAACACTACCTGGACCAGATCAACCAGTCCTGCGTGTATGCCGCCTCACTCACTCGTCAATTACTAACGTTCAGCAAGCGCCAGATCATGCAACCCACGCTTTTGAATATCAACCATGTCACAGAGCACATGCTCAAGATGTTGCGCCACTTTTTGGGAGAGCAAATCCAGTTGGATTTCCTCCCCACCTCACAACCAGGCAGCATTCATGCAGACAGCGGCATGATTGAACAAGTGCTGATGAATCTCACAATAAATGCCCGTGACGCCATGCCTGAAGGCGGCACATTGACGATAGAAACCCGACCGATCTCTTTCGATGCGGCATATTGCGCGGCGCACCCCTGGGCCAAACCGGGAAACTATATCCTGTTGCGGGTATCAGATACGGGCTGTGGCATGGACCAGGATACGAAAGACCACATATTCGAACCGTTCTTCACCACGAAAGCGCCGGGCAAAGGCACGGGTCTGGGCCTGGCCACCGTCTATGGCATCGTCAAGCAACATAAGGGACTGATACAGGTCTATAGCGAGCCGGGTTTCGGAGCCGCTTTTAATATTTACTTTCCGATGACCGACGCCAAGGCTCCGGAAGCATCCGAGATCGAAGAAAACCCCGAGGTACAGGGCGGTACGGAAACCATTTTACTGGCGGAAGACAACGAGATGGTGCGCAAGCTGGCGGCGCACATCCTGGAAAACGCCGGGTACACCGTGCTGAAAACGGCCAATGGCGTCGAAGCAGTCACCTGTTTTGAAGCCCACAACGCCCCTATTCACCTGCTCTTCTTTGATGTTGTTATGCCTGAAATGAACGGTCGCGACGCCTACGCCCGCATCCAGACCCTGAATCCCGGTGTTCCGGTGCTCTACACCAGCGGCTACAACGAAACGGCCATCCACAATGACTTCGTGGTGCATGAGGGCGTACACCTGCTGCAAAAGCCCTATCCGCCACGACAACTGCTCCAAATGGTGCGGCAATGCCTTGACAACGCCCAAACCCAACCGGAGTCTGTCTGATTTTGCCCACCAACGGCTAAACAAAGTCGCAGCTTACAGCGCGGGGTAAGGCCTGTAGGCGGTACGTCCGAAGGCCGCCACCCCGGGTATAGCTGATTTTATCCGCAGATGACGCAGATTAACGCAGATTCAAGGCACCCACCCAACGCAGCAAAATCTACCACGAAAAACACGGTAAACACGGACGTAAAGCCCACCCCCCGCTATACCTGCACAGGCAGGAAACCAGAAACGTAACATAAACAGTTTATGAATACAGCATAATGGCCTGTTTCGATCCGACCGCTCCGTAGTCGGGGGGGGGCGACAAGTTGCAAGGGGTGTTGCGCTGTATGCGTAATCTGTAAAATCGCCCTTCTGGTTCCCTGCCTTTTGGTGTCTTGATTTAGTGTTTTTAGTTGTGGCTTAATAATATAATTATAAATCAAGATTTTCAAGGGCGTGTTAAATTCTTGTGCTCGTTCATCACCCACGGACATACAACCGCCCGACCGCGGAGCGGTCACGGATAAATAGCCCGGGGTTGAGCCGGAGGAGCGAACCTTGGGTTCGCCCGTAGGCGATACCCCGGGATCGGGGCTCCCCCCCAGGACCGACCCTGAATGGGTCGCGGATGATCAAAAAAGACAACAAGTCTCAATCTTAGGCAACGCTTTCAGCGTAGGGGGTTGTTGGTCTTGTTGACCCAGGGTAGGCCTTGACCTTGCGGTCACGTCCAACCCTGGGCTGTATTTAGCAAAGCTCCTTCGGAGCAACGATATCCGGTAACGCTACGTCTTTGCGTTAAAAATTGGCGCGTTATAATCATCCGTGATTACACTGCCGTCGAATATCTGATTTCCTGCCTGCGCATGAATGGCGAGTATGGTGGCGCCGCTTTGAGTCGGAACTTTTGGTAAGCTGGGCGATTTCGATGTATCTCCTTCGTGCATGGGCACGAAGGACGCAAACTCAAGTTTGCGACTCCACATAACAAACCAGCTTGAGCGGTAATGCCAGAACCACACCCTTATGTAATTGCCTTATTCTGCGCCATCCTCCAGTTCCAACCCGCGCTCATAGACCTCCCGAATACTGTCGTCCGAAAGGGGCCTGTCGTACAGGGCGAACTCGTCTAGGCGTCCAGTATAGTGTTCCCCGCCGGGGAAAAAGGGGTTGGCGCCCAGCGCGAAGTGTTCGGATTGGGTGGCGCGCAGGCTTTGCGGCGCATGGTCCATCTCGGCCCGAAGCACCCCATTGAGGAACAACTCCATGCTGCGCCCGGCTTTGACAACGGCGATATGGGTCCACTGTTCAAAAGGTATCGGGATGCCGCCCAAGTTGGCGCCGCTGCTCCCTTCTATGCCGACATACAAGGCGTCATTGCGCAGAAAGACCCGCAGGGGATCGTCCATGTTGCGGGCCCAAGCGCTGAAGAGCTGCTTACTCGCCCCGTCCGGGTTGCCTTCGGGGTATGCCCATAGCATCAGGGTATAGTCCGTATGCGGGAAGCTCGGTGTCTGATATCGAAGCATGCCGTTCCCCGCAAAGGCCACCGCAGCGCCAGGATTGCCGTGGCGATCTTCCGCGGCAGCTACGGATGCTTCATGCTCAAGGAAGCCGTAAACCGGATTCCCGTCTCCGTTGAGATACGAACCTGCTACCAGGCCATCCTCACGGTACTGCACCAGGGCCGGATTCTGGAGGTAACGATTTTCCACCTCTTCACGCAAGACAAAGCTGCGGGGTCCTTCCTG
>SKJD01000351.1 GCA_007116095.1 Candidatus Hydrogenedentota bacterium | reverse complement strand
TGTCCGTCGCCGTGTAGGTGACGTGGTATTCGCCGACCGCTGCGGTGTTGACGGTGGACTCGCTGAGTACTGGCGTAACGACGCCATCGTAATTGTCTTCCGCCGTGGCGCCGGGATCGGTGAAGTCTGAAAGGAGCAAAACATACATCGGATTGTCGCCCAACAGGGTTATCTCAGGCGCTGTATTGTCCACCACCTGCACCACCCGGGTCGCCGGGTTTGCGGAGATATCAAGCGAATTCATAACATTGTAGGTCAGGGTGTACAGCCCCAACACATTTATATTGACTGCGCCATCCACGGAGAATTCCGAGAACGGGATTTCACCGTCAATGGTGTCATGAGCGATTGCGCCCGCTTCCTCGTAGACGCCAAATACCTCCAACGTAACCAATGCGTCGCCGAACAGGCTGATTATTGGCGCTTCCGATTTTACCTCATAGGACAACGTATACGTGATGGCGCTTTTCATATCATCGAAGTAATCAAAGATATGGATATAGCGCTCCGGCGCTTCAGGCTCGTCCTTCGGCCGCAGGATGCGGGAAGTCTGCCACGCATTGAAGCTCATGTTGATGGGTTTTCCGTCCGAACGGGTAACCTGCGAGAGCGGCATGCCGCCATTGGCGGGATCATCAAAGCGTAGGTAGGTATATCCGGATGGCGGCGTAAATGCAACCTCGAACTCCAGACTGCTAATGGGCGTGATGGTTAAGGCATCGTCCACGATGGAGGTCACCGGCTTGGTTTGCCCATTGCTCAAATGCAGGGTGTCCGGCAAGCGCTCGAGATTTGGAATATCCATCGCCAGGAAGTCGATGCGATCGTCGTCATCCTCGGGCGCTTCGCCGATGACCGCCCGGACAAGCGGATGGATGGTCACCTCCTCGATTAAGGACAAACCCGGTTCGCCCAGGCCGTTCACATTTTCAAAGCGTGCGTCATACTCGACGAAGCGGCCCTCCAGAGTCGAAGTCATCAACCAACGTGCGGAGGTCGTCTGGCCGGCTGCAATGTCGCCCAAATTGACGCGCAACGATGGGTTGAATTGCCGGGTATCCACCTGGGTGCCGATGATCTCGAAATCGATCAACAACCCCTTTTCATTCTCGATGATCTCCGGCTGGGCCGAAGTAATCCGCAAATCATGGGCAATACCGGCCCCCTTATTGCTCACCAGCAGTCCCAGCGAAAACGGCAGGGAAGGTTCAATTTCCGGCGTGAAGGGATCATTGGCGAAGACCAATTCTTCCAGGAAATACTTGAAGTGCAGTTGAGCGTTGGGCAACACCGTGATGGGCACTGGGAATAGGGGTACTTCATTCAAGAAACCATCGAGCAGGTAGCTCATGGTTCCGCTGACAAAGTACTCCATCGGTTCCTCGGGCGCCGCATCATGGCGCGGGACAATCACCCATTCGGCGGAAGCGGTATCCTGGGCGAAGACAACGCCGCCCCCGGAAACATCGAAAATATTGACCAGGGTTGGGGGCAATATCTCAAAAAGGTGGTTGGACAATTTTCCATTCACATCTTTGATTAACAGCTCCACATAGAACGCTTCCAGATCATTGTCGCCGGTATTTTCAACTTCCAGAGTTGCCTCAAAGGCGGCGCGAGACATGACTGCACTCTGGCTGATTTGGATACGTACTTGTGCGCATACGCCTTCCTGCGGCGCCAGGTCTTGTTCCAGGAGCTGTGCTGCATAGAAGACACCGTCGGTTAACTCGAAGAAACCTTCCTCCAAATTGGCATGCGCAGCATCCAGCGCCGCGTCCCATCTCTCCTGAGCATCCTCCTTTGCAAGAAAATCGGGATCGAATCCATCGGGCAGGTCTTCCTGGTTAAAGTAACCCAAATTCCAATAGGTGACGCTGCGGTTATAGCGTTCGATAAACGCGATAACGATTGCTTCGTTCAGGTTGCTCGGGTATGGCGTAGCCAACAGGGCATGCTGTTCGTTTTCTGACACCAACTCACCAAGCTCACTTTCCGGCTGCGTTGCATCCGCGAAGGCCTCCAGCCAGTTTGCGAGTATGTGTAGCTCCTCATCCGGCGTGTCGATCCAGGCAGCATCGCCCCAGTAATAGAGTTGCGCATTGAGTATGGTTAAATAGCGCTCTATATGCGTGAGGAAGTAGGCTTGCACCGGGTTTTTGGGATTGAGCCCCAATACAATGCCGCCGGTAGACTTGAGCTCCAACGCCAGGTGGTGTATTTCCAGTTCAGCGCGAACCTGCATTAAGGCGCTTTCTATTTGGGATTTGGTATCGCCTCCAGAGTCGCCCATAATATCGCCCAGGCTACAGGGTATACTGTCGCCTCCGGCATAACAGAGCACACAATTGATTACGCCGCATATACAGGGCAGTTTGCCCAACGCGCTCATGCACCCGACAACCACGCCATCAATGAGACACTGGAACAAATCGCCGATGCTGCTGAAGGTTGTTGGAGCGCAATTTTCGGTCAAGCTCAGCAGGCATCCCAAGCTAGAGGGAGCCAAACAGCTCAAGGCGGCATAGGCGCACTTCACGATACAAGGATTGCAGTTGCTTTCCTGACGGATGGAAGGCCCGCCGCCGCTGGGCATCCAGCCGTAGCCGCCGTTTGTCAACCCTACAAAGCCGCCGCTACTTGAGACGTGTCCCCCACCCGAGGAGCTGCTGCCAATGGACAATCCGCCATTGTTAAATCCTGAAGTGCGGCCGCGGGGACAGTGTTTACCGGAATTGCGCGTGACGATAGGGACGGTATAACTGCGCGGCACGCCGCAAATCAGGGTATAGCGGATGGCCATCTTGACTTGCAGGCAGTCATCGCTACTCTTGGTATCGGTTCCTAATGCCTTGCCATCGCCAATCTGGTCCAGGTCTTCGAACAATACCGGCACCGTGATGCTGGTCATCGCATCAAGATCACCAATTTCATCCACCAGCGGCGTAATGCGCCACTGGGCATTGCTCTGGATGTTGAAATGAACATCGTCGGCCCGGATGTAGCCGTGGTTGGTGATGACAAAATCAATTTGCGATTCCGCCGGCAGCAAGTCAAAGTCAATCAACGTGGGTTCGACGGTAATCACCGGCGCGGGCACATTGGTCTCGAAGACGGCCTCAAGAATGATCTCATACTCGTCATCAATGTAGATGGGCCGAACGGTCCAATTGTAGCTGACGGTTTGCACGGGGAGGAACGCTTCCAGGAAGGTGGTGTCGCCGCCCGTCACAAAAACCGTGTTGCGCGAACTGCCGTGGTCTTTCGCCGTAGCGTGTACGAGATAATGGGCTTCCGGCAAGTCCTCGAAATAGGCGATGCCGTCCTCATCGCTGATTGCTTCCGCAATGAGGTTGTCATTGAAGGCATCAAGCACCCGGACAGTCGCATCACTTACTGCCGGTTCTCCGGCGCTCCAGTAGGTATATTCGTCGGTTACTTTGACGCGCAGGTTGCCTTCCCGGTCGGAGGCGGCCGTCAACTCATAGGCAATCGACAGGCCGGCGTTTTCCGCCACCACCACCAGGTTGCCGGTATAGGGTCCCAGCGTTAAATCAGGTTCCGGCTTGAGGGACAAGACCACATTGGCTGTTTCGCCGGCGCCCAGATCGCCGATCACCCTCGGTGTGGCCAGTTGCATCCAGGGCATGTTCGGCAACAGCACCTGTACATTCCTGGCGATACCGGACCCGATATTCTGGACTTCAAACTCGACCAGGGTCTGGATTGGGTCTTCTTCCGGAGCGGGAACCAGCATGGCGCCATATAGTTTTTGGGGCATGGACACCAGGGTCGCCGCATGCGGTTGCAACCGCACTTCCAAGACCACCTGATCGCCAGCGCCTTCACTGCTCTGTACTTTTAGGGGAATGGAATAGACGCCGAACTCGCCGCCATCGGCGCTAACTTCCACCTGTAATGTCGTTTCCCCGAGTGGAGCAAGATCATTATCCTCCAAGGTGAAATCAACAATCAGTCCCGAGGGGGGATTCAGCAATTCCGCGTGTAGCGCTGTCAACGCGACATCGCCGGTGTTCCGTATGGTGTAACTCGCCTCCACCGGAGGAGAATCCGAATAAATGGTGAGCCGCTGGCTCCTGGGCTGCATGCGCAGGCCATACAACGTAAACTGGGCCTGTGGCTCCGTGGGCAGCAACGCGGGGGGGCCAGCGCGAAGCTCATAAATGCCGGACTCCGTGGGCACCGGGTTAAAGACCACGCTGTAGGCGCCGTTTTCATCGGTCACCGCGTTCAGGGTGCGTTTGGCGCCGCGAACGCTAATTTCGACTTGTACATCGGCGTTGGGGAGGATATCTCCGCTGCTGATGATGGTAGCCACGCCACTCAAGGTTACTGGAGTGGGCGTGGGGGCTTCGGTAAGATTGGGCGCGACGGACACCGCATAGGTGTCGGCGATAAAGGTAGCGTCGGCGACGCCGAGATTGTCCTCTTCGCCACCCGTTAGGCCCTCGTTCAATGTGTCATGGAAATCGGTGAACACTTCAATGCGATAGGTCCCTGGTAGGGAAGGATAGACGCCATCGCTTACCGTCTTGGTATAGGCGGCGCCAGCTCCCAGTCCATCGTTATGCGTTGTTTCCGAGAGCATGAACCGCTGGTTGGTGTCGATATTACGGGTGTAAATCCGATCCGTCCAACTTGCGCTTGGCGGGGTATTCACCAGGCCGGCGTTGGTGACGCTGTAGGAGACCTCGATGGGGCGCCCCACCAGGCCATCGGCCGGATTGACGATGTTGCTGACCACCAGATTGGGACGGTCGGGTTGTGTGATAACCGTTACGGGATCGGATGCCATCCGGTTATTGTCGGGGGGGCCGCTTTCCAATATGGCGTTCAACGCATCGACTTGAACAACAAAGCGGTAATCGCCCGGTTCAATACGTCCCGGCGTCGTGATGGTATGTGAGACCGTGTAGCTGGCCCCCGCTTCCAAGACTTCTGTGCGCACCACATCGCCCAGCGGCGTGATGCTCCCGGATGCGTCATGGTGCAACGTCAGGCGATCGCTCCAGATGGGATTGGCCCGCACTTCCCCTTCATTGGTTACTGTCCAGGAGACGGTGATGACTTCATCGCCTTCGGCTGTTTCCGGGGCCGTTAAATCCGTAATAACCAGGTCAGGAAGAAGCAAGGTGGCCGGGGCGTCACTGATGCCGCAATTGTCGGTTTCGTCCAGCTCCCGAATGAGGTTGGAAGTATCCACACATATCACGACAAAGTACTGGTCTACGCTCAGGCTGGGTAAGAGAACCACGGTTTCGCGGACGACGCTTTCGCCCGGCGGAATGGCGCCCTCAAACGACACGGTCCGCAAGAGGGTATCGTTTCCAATGTGGGCGTCGGTCGAGAGGTATACCCGTTCCAGCCAAGGGCCTTCGGCGATGTCGGTACCCGTGTTGGCCGTTGTCCAGGCTAGGGTTACCTGGGTATTGGCCCCCGCAGGCGCCGGGGTGGCGACGGAAGTCACTACCAGGTTCGGCAAGGGTTCTTCCGTGACTGATACGAACGCAAACGGGGACTCAACGAGATTGTTCAATTCGCCCGATACGCCTTCATAAAGAGTGTTAT
>SKJD01000403.1 GCA_007116095.1 Candidatus Hydrogenedentota bacterium | reverse complement strand
GTGATGGTTTCGACACCCAGTTCAAGCAGGTACTCACGACCATCTTCCAGGCCGGCGCCGACATCACTGATGCAATGGCTGTCGTCACCAAAGCAGAAGGGAATATCCAGCTCCAGGGCTTCCTGGATGAGCCATGGGGCGGGGTAGGGGCGACCGAGCTTCTTGCGGTACCCGGCGGTGTTCAGGTCCAGAATACAACCCTGTTCCTTGATGGCTTGCATGGCCTTATAGGCTTTACGTCGGATGGCCTGCGAGTCTACAGCCGTCTCGCTGGGGGCGAACTTGCGGACGAGATCCAGGTGACCCACCACGTCCGGCTTCAGGTTAAGCACCATTTCACGCACAAGCTCATAATAGCGTACCGCCAGCGCGTCCAGGCCGCCATGCTGTCGTGCAGCTTCGCCCAGGAGTTCAGGAGTGTAATCGATGATGATGCCGTCCACGTAATGCACCGAGCCGACCATATAGTCAAAAGCATACTTTTCCCGGAAGTCCAGCATAATATCCACATAAGAATCATTCGGTACAATCTCCGCTTCAAAACCTTTGAGGAGATTGATGCGGTCGGCATAGCGGGGGATAAGCTCGTCCATCTCCTGGGCGTACTCTTCAAACTTCGACGCCAAGGTGTCCACCGTCCAGCCCATCTTGACTTCGTCCGGATATAGCAGGTCGGGGTGAAGGCGGGGCGCATGCTCGGAGACGCCGAAGGTTTCGTAGCCAGCCTCAATGGCGGCTTTGATTAAATCTTCCAGGCAGTCATAGGCATGATCGCAGTAGACACTGCTGTGCCCGCCATGCAGCGAGACTTTCCATTGCTCCGGCGTTGTTACTGTCATGTAACCTGTACCTTTCTGGGTTGTAACGTCTCCTGTTTATTCTAGGGAGAATGCGCGCCAGATACAAGTTCCACAATTTGGGTTTGGGAAGACTGCGGCAAGGGAGGGTTGGCAAGGGGGCCTTAGGTGCTTTATGCTATTTAAGTGGTGGTCTTTGGTCGCCGCCGTTGGGCCTGGAAGATCAGCCCCATGGTGTTAAGCTTTACGTCGTTTTCCAGCCAGGCGCGGTCCGCTTCAAAGTCGGCCACTTTGCAGCGACGCAATTGCGCTTCCAACGCATCGGCAACACGGGCCTCGCCCCAGGCTTGCAGATTACTTTCCTGCTCGTCGGATTGAATCATGTCTTGCAGGATGGCTTCCATATCGTCAATGGCCTGATGCATCAGGTCGGCATGCTTTGGCAGGTTGTCGAAGCCCCCGAAATGGGTGATGTAGACCCGATCGGCGCCGGTGGCGAGAATGCGTTCAATGCTGCGGTGCGCTTCGTCCGCATCAAAATCGGTGGGAGAACTGGAGCAGATCAGGAAGCCAGGCCCTGGGCGGTAGAAAGCGCTGCGACCAACCCCGAATGCGTCGCCGGAAAATACGCTGTTTGAAGCATCGTCGTAGATGCTGAAATGGTGCGAAGCATGGCCATAGGTGTTGAAGAAACGCAGGGTGCGCGCACCCCAGGACAGCGTTTCGTCATCACCCATGATACGCACGTGTTCTTCCGGGACAGGCGCAATGTCGCCGTAGAGCGCGTCAAATGCATCGGCGCCGTAAACTACTCGTGAGCCTGCCACGAGGCGCGCCGGATCAATGAGGTGTCGCGCGGTCTTGGGATGCGCCAACACCGTGGCGTTTGGACAGGCTTCCTGGAGGGCCGCAGTGCCGCCGGCGTGATCCAGATGAACATGGGTCACGATGATCCACCGCACCTGTTCCGCTTGCAGGCCCTGGCTTACCAGCGCTTGTAAAAGCCGCGGCACGGCAAAGCGTGTGTTGTTGTCAACGAAGGCTGCTTCATCGCCCTCTACGATCAGGTAGGCCGCCGCCTTGCCCGGTTGCACATAATGACAATCAATGGTGCTGATGCTACCGTCTTGTGCCACGATTCCCATAACGATACTTCGGTTTCCTCATGTTGTATGGGGGTGTAATAGGCAGTATCCTGGAGATACCGCAAAAAGAAGCTTGTGTGCTGTAGGAATGCCTGCTACGAAGCTGCCGTAACCGATACAAATGGTCGTAAAAGAACCCGGTCCAAAAGCCCACCGTGATGCGATTTCGGACCGGCCATGCATATTCAGGATACCCCAAAGCAAAAGAACAATATTCCGGGTATATTGAAAATACCCGGAAAATAGTGTTGGGAAAAAGGAGTTTTTCTTCCCAATAGGTAACTTTTTCCTGGCGAGAAGCTTGGGCGCCAAGCTGTGCCCTGCTTCCGTTGCTTAACCGTAACCGTAGGCGCGAAGCATGGCTTTGCAGGGCACAGGCCATTACTGAGTAGCCGTTATTTTTTGGGCGGTGTAATCGCGTCTTTGGCAGCCTTGGCGATTCGGAACTTCAAGACCTTCTTGGCTGGAATTTTAATGGTCTCGCCGGTTGCCGGGTTGCGCCCCTTGCGCGCTTTACGGCTCATTACCACCAGCTTGCCCAGCCCCGGAATTGTGAATCCAACATTCGCCTGGCTGTACGACAACTCGGCCAGTGCATTCAGTACATTGCCGACGTCCTTTTTCGGCAGGCCTGTTTCTTCGGAAAGCATGACCAGCGTCTGTGTTTTCGTCAAAGGCTTGTCGGTGCTCTTGGCTTTCTTGAAGGGCATTGTGCGTTTCTCCTTTTGTTCCGTTAACTTGTCCCCTCGAAAATGGGTTCGGGGTCTGATTTCACGGTGATACCTACACCGCAAATTGCCTTGATTCTACAGGGAAAAAACAGACAATGCCATTTTTACCCTTGCAAATACTGACTATTTACTACCCAAAAAATCAAACTTTGTCAAATGGCCCCCTGTACCCGCTTAAAGTTTTACACAGTATCCGGCTTAAAAACAAGAAAAATTGAAATATAGGCTGCCTGGACCGACGCATTTTCCCATGCTGGAATAGGTGAAATCACAATAATTGTATTTGACGGTATGCTTTATTTTACAAATCTGTAAAATGCGGTATAATAGGCAGGATTAAATTTTCTTGTTGCGGTGCTTTCGACCGCCTCGGAGAAAGTAAATTGAAGATAGTCATTCGCCATGTGAAATTAGGAACAACAACAATTACAAGGTTATACTTCAGTGATTTTTGCAGTTTTGGGTGATATACAAGGAAGTGTTCAAGCACTTGATGCTGCTGTGGACGAAATCGATGCTGCGGGCATTGATACTATCCTGCACACAGGCAACTGTGCCGTTGGCCAGGCTGGGGTTAATGATGTCATTAAACGCATGAAAACCCGGGGTATTGTTGCGGTGCAGGGGGAGATGGATCGGCATCTGGCGCGTATGCGCCCGAACAGCACATTAAAAACCACCCGCCTGGGGCTTGAAGAGCAGGAAGCCATCGTTCGGGCGCGGGAATTTATTGAGCCGGAAAATTTGGAGTTTTTGCGAGCCCTGCCCCGGAAGCGTCGTCTTAATCTGGAAGGTCTGGAGGTATTGCTCTGTTTTGGCTCGCCATCCAGCCCATTCATGCCGCTGACGAGCCATACGCCCCTGGTGCGTTTCAAGCGGGAATGGGAAGAAGCCCAGGCGCAGATTATTATTTGTGGCAGTTCCAATGTGTCCTACTACAAATGGCTCAATCAGTCTTTGTTTGTGGGTATTGCTCCCATGTTTGAGGAACATTTCGGGGGCGACGCCCATTATGTGCTGATCGATACAGAATCCTCGCCCTGGTCCTTGCGCCTGAAAAAAGTTACTGTTGAATCTTTCCTGTGATTCCGTTTCCGGGCAACTGCCTGACGGGGCCCTATAAAATTCATTCCGGTTTGCGTATGGTGGGGAAACGCCCCGGAAGGTCACCATCCCAAGTTCAACCAGGCTCGGCCGAATCAACCACTTCTTTGCCGTTTTGTCGGCGCAATGCGGATATTGCACCCCGCGGTTGCTTCAATCCCTGCTATCTTGTATGAAATATGTTTCGGAAGCGGGTTGGTATTGCATATATTGTGGCGGGGTGTTGAGTCGAAGCATCAACTATGCTACAATCCTCCCCGTGGAGGTGCTTAAAAGGTGCGATTCAGAAAGAAAACAAGAAACTGGGCGGCTGTTGGCCGTCGTTTGCTGGGAAAAACGTTTTCCTCGCAGCCACCTGCCACCACTATGCATGAAAGCGCACCGATTCCCGAAGATGGTAGTGATCCGGAGAATAAGGCCATGATGTCCCCCCATGACGAAGAACCCATAGTGACCGGCGATCCCACCCAGCGCCTGCTGACGGCGTTGGGCCGATTCCAGCGTCAGGTATCCCGCGCCGAAAACGCCGCGCCCCATGATGAATGGTGCGAGGCCTGCATGGCCCAGGTGGTCACCGGCCTGGAGATTGCCATTGAGGAAGAGTGGGAGAACGTGCGGGAGGCGCTTATCGACACGGCCCGGGTCCTGCAAACCTACGAAGAATATGGTTGCCCCGAGAAGGCCTTGCCGTTTCTCAAAGACGCGTACGAAATTCTTTGCTTGATGGTGGGCGACTTGCTGGTGGACAACTTTCACTCCGGGGTGGTGAAGAAATGGCGGGAGCGCTACCGTAAGGCGGTAGAAGATATCGAAGCGGCCGGTATGAAACTGCTTGAAGACGAAATGGAAGACGAGCAGGAGGAAGAGCCGGAATCCGCCACCGCACCGCAGCAAAGTGCATCGTATGAGCCCGCGCCAAGCCCGGATAATGACGGGATGGAGAGGGATGCTCCGCGGTTTGCGCAGGATGCCGCCAACATTGACGATACCGATGAGGCCGAAGTCGCTGTAGCCCATACTGCGAATGAGGATGCAGATTATTCGCCTTTTGCCGCGCCGGAAGAGAAGGAAGTCGGGCAAGAAGACGATGCGGAGGCCCGTGATTTTTCGGGGAATGACTTTTTTGCCGCCGGGGATCGAGACGAAGAATTCCTGCATGCGGAAGACAGCAGTACGGCCCAGGCAGGCAGTGTGCGGGAACTTGACGACGAAGGCGACACGGACTCCGCCCACGAGAATATGCAGGACTCTTGGAACTCCGACGTTACAGAGAGCCAGACGCCGGAACGTGCAATGAATCTGCAAGCCGAGGAGCGCAATACTTCGGAATCCTCGACGGCCTATTACCAGGACTCGGTAGATTTTGTACCGGAAGATTCTGGTGTGGAGCTAAAGACGGATAATCGTCAGACGGATTTCTTTGAAACAGTGGGTGTGGATGATCCTACCTGGGAGCTGCCAGCGGAAGATCAGCAGGACGCTACCGATTCGGGACATGCAACGAAATCGGTGGATACAACCGAACTGGAAGACAGCGAAGTTGCGGTAAACAACGCCGCCGAAGCGGACGCGGCAGTGGCCAATGAGGATCTCACGGCTGGCATTGAAGCGGGAGATTCCAAGGTCCATGACGATGAAGAGCCGACCCGCCCCGCGCAAGAAGATACCGACGACGATGTAATGGCGCAATCCGATAGGGATGCGCACGATGCATACACTATGGAAAGCCCTGATCAGGAATTGGCAGCGGCGACGCTGGGAGAATACACCCGGTCGCAGGCACAAGTTGGAGAGTCCCCGGAAATCATGCAAGACGATCAAAACAACGTGTTC
>SKJD01000089.1 GCA_007116095.1 Candidatus Hydrogenedentota bacterium | reverse complement strand
GTGATCCTTCTCGACGGCGCGGAGCAACTCTCCTGGCTCGGCTGGCGGCGTTTTCTCCTTCGCTCGCGGCATTGTCGCGGCTTGCTCATTACCATACACCAACCCGGGCGCCTGCCGACGCTCTACACCTGCCGGAGCAGTCCCGCCCTTCTCGATATCCTGCTCACGCAGCTCTGTCCCGACGCCCCGCCCGCCTGGCGCGTGGCCGCACATCATCTGTACCAAGAAAAAGACGGCGACCTGCGCCAGGTCTTTCTTGCGCTCTATGACCAGGTGGCCACAGGGCAGTTGAAGTTTCCCGACGCAGCACGCCGTCTGGGGTAATCCGTTACAAGATGGCTATGCCGTGCGCAGATCGCCGGGGTCGCGCAGTACTTGCAGCATGCCCTTGCAGAAGTCCGGCAGGTCCGACGGCTTCCGGCTGGAGACGAAATTGCGGTGGACCACTACCGACGCATCTTCCCACAAGGCCCCGGCATTCACCAGGTCGTCCTTGATGCCTGGTGAGCCGGTCACGCGCACGTCCCGGTAGACCTTCGCCGAAATCGGAATCCACCCGCCGTGGCAAATCGCCGCGACCAGCTTGCCGTTGTCCGCAAAGGCCTTCACCAGCGACAATACCTTCGGGTCCCGGCGGAGCTTGTCCGGCATGAAGCCGCCCGGGCAAAGTACGCCGTCGAAGTCGGCTTCGTCCATGTCGTCGATGGCCGCGTCCGAAACGCAGGGGTAGCCGTTCTTGCCGGTATATTCTACGCCGGCTTCCGGCCCGGCCAGCACCACCTCGATCCCTTCCTCTTCCAGCCGCAGTTTGGGATACCACAGCTCCAGGTCTTCATAGATGTCAGCGACAAAAACCAGCACCCGTTGTTGATTCAAAGGCTTCTTCGCGACCATACTGCACACTCCTTCAGGGACGGGCCCTGTGGTTACGTTGTTACGATTGTTCTAACTGGGCTGTAAGCGCCGCAAAGCCGTTGGTGTCGCCGCCGCCCGCGTCGGTCGCTTCAGCCGTTTCACCAGTTTGGCGATCCAGACATCGATCTGATCGCGGCCCAGGGTCTCCAGCAGGTCGATGCCCTGTTCCCGGGCAATCGCGATTGCCTTCAGTCGCGCCCGTGACCGGGCTTCCCGCTGTTCTTCCAGCGATAACTTGCCATCCGCCCGCGCCGCCTTGATCGCCGCGACATACTCCCGGTAGGTCACGTCCACCGCCGCCTCCACGGCCTGCACCGCTTTTCGGTAGCGATCCCGACGCAGCACCCGGCCCCACGACGACGCCTTGAAAACGGTCCAAATGGCGCCCATCAGCCCCGCCACCAGCGTCAACCCTGTATCAGAAAACAACAGATCCACCAAGCGCATATTCCCAATGTCCTCCATTTACGGTTTTGCCTTCGTCTTACCTGGTTCCTGCCGGTCCACCCTGTCCACACCTGTCCACGACATTACTTTGTGGACTATGTGGACAGGGTGGACGTAAGGGGAATGCTACGGCCTAGCCTCAGCTCCAGTTGTTGTCCAGCACCACCCGCGCCTTCTCATACAGCACCGCGTAGTCCGTCACGATGCTGAGGTAGGTGCGGTCCCACTGCTGATGGATCAGCTTGTCGCTTTCCACCATCAGCTCCTGCTCGGTCACCTTCTGGACGGCGTACCGCGCGTCCAGCACCGTCATCTGCACATCGGGATGCACGTCCGAGACCACCATCCGCATCCCCAACGGTCTGGGGAAGGAGCCCGTCCGGCTGAACTCGAACTGCGTCGCGTCCTTGATCTCCGGCAGCCCCAGCAAGGTCTCCGCCGTGGGGCGGGACACCACGAAGTGGCTCGGCGTAAAGTAATGCTGCTGCATCAGGTGCAGGTAGCCGCGGATGAGGTCATCGTACTGCCACGAGCCCAGTGCGGTGCTGTCAATGACCGTCGGCGCGCTGCCAGGTGATCCGTCGCCCGCATTCAACACCTCCACGACCCGCACATCCAGGTCCCGGCCCAGGCGCTCGCCGATGCGCTCGAGGTGCACGCGCAGCATGTCCACCGACATCCGCCGCACCACCTCATACGACGCCAGCACGCCCCGGCCGCGTTTGTCCAGCCGCACCACGCGGTCCCCGTAGGTAATGTTGGACTCAGGGATCGCGCCGCCCTCGGCCACCGTCCGCAGCGACTCCTCGTCTTCGTCTTCCACCACATGCGGCAGGCTGTAGACCGCGCCTTCGATGCGCTCATCCCCCGCGATGAGTTCCGGGTAAATGGGCCGTCGCCGCAATCCCGTCAGCACCGATTCCCGCACCATGTCCGGAAAGAGCCACTTCGCATCCGGGCTGGACTGAAAGAAGCGCTCGACCGTAATCCGCTCCAGGTCCACCCCGAACTCCTGCGCGCAATAGCTCTCCAGGCTGCAATCCAGCGCGCGGAAATAATGCCGGTGCGTCAGCCCCAGCCCCTGCAAGGACTCATACAGCGCCTCCCCACGCAGACTGCGCAGCGCCTCCGTCGGCTGCCCCAAAAAACGCGCCTGCTCCTGAATCAATCCCTGTGCTTCTGCCATCAATCGCCTTGCCTCCTTCTGCGTTGCTTCCTGTCTATGTCATCCTGCGTCTACGCGCAAACTACAGCAGCACGAATACCCGCTGCCGCGCCGTGTCCACACGCAGGGCCACCCCGTGGCCCGTACCCGTAACCGGCTTCGTCACCTTGCCCGCCTCCGCCGCGAGCACCACCCCGGATTCGCCGTCCACCTCCGGCGCCTCCCCGGCGTACTGGAAGGTGCAGACCCCACGCACCTTCACCGGCAGCGCTTGTCCATGTGCGTCCATATCCGCCATCGCCTGGCCGAAGAGCGGCCCGTCCGCCTCTTCGACGGCATCCACTTCGAAGGGCCCCGTCAGTTTCACCGCGTCCCCTTTCTGGATCGCCACCGTACCGTTGTCCTTGCTCTTGCAGGTCACCACCATGACCGTGATCGGTCCGCCGACATCCCCAAATGCCATGTCCGTTTCCTCCTGTGTTGCTTATGTTGCGTATAGTCTGTTGTGTGTTGCGGGCGCTATCAGGTTGCCGCGGCCTTGCTCCCCAGCAGCAGCGCCCAGGGAGCCGCGTCCCGTTCCTCCGTTGATTCCCCTTCCGGCATCGGCATGGCCTGGGCATACGGCTTGGGGCTAAGACGCGCATCAAAGCGCGTTTCCAGCCGCTGCTGCACCGCGAGCAGCTTTTCCAGCGGTTGCCCGCGCAACTGCGTCTCCAGCGCTTCGGCGTCGAAGGCGTCCCCCTCCAGCACCCGCGCCAAGCCGTGTATCCGGCCCATTGCCGTGCGGCGCGCCAACTGGCCGTCTTGCGCCAGGCCAGGCAGATGCGCCTCTTCCAGCTTCTGCGCCGCCAGCCACGCCCGCAGTCCCGACGAGACAGCCGGGGCCAACACCCGTTCCCGGTGCAAGGTCAGCGTCTCGATCCCCGCTTCGCCCTCCAGCCACAGCGTGCGCTCCGTGTCCCCGCGTTTTGCCCAGGCATAGCGCCCGGCATCCCGCCGTTCCGCCGCGCCGTCCTGCGTCAACCAGCGCTTGGGATGCGGGGCTTTCTCCGTCGCCCAGGCATTCACCGCCAGCGCCTCCCCGGCCACGCGGTAGCCCAGCAGGCAGTCGCCCCATTCCAGCCGCAGGTCCAGGTGCGGCCCCTCTGCATCCCGGTGCGCGTGCAGCACAAAGCGCCCCTCCCAATCCGGTGTTGCCTGCGGGGTCACCGTCTCCCGCGCTACAATCCGCCAGTACATAAAGCTCCTTTCCGTGGTGATGGTTTTGTGCCCTGTCCACCCAGTCCACCATGTCCACAGCCTCACCCAGTGGACTTGGTGGACTGGATGGACAAAGTGGATGCAGCAAAACCTCCAAATTGCTTCCCTCAGATCAACTGGTAAATCAGCGTGACCAGGACGCCCAGGAGATTGCCCACCAGCAGCATCACCCCGCGTCCCAGCACCGTCTCCAGCCGCCCCACGCGCTTGCGTAGCTCCCCGATGTCGCTGCGTAGCGCCTGAAACTGCACCTCAACCACCTTGTCCAGGTAGCCGTGCCCATGCAACGTCCCGTGCTGCATCTTGTTCGCCATTTCCCTGCCTCCAAGCACGTTTTGTTACTCCAATGCCCAGGCCGCGCCGCGCTGTTGCCAGTCCGGAGCCTGGAACCCTCGCTCCGTCGCCTGCACGAAGGCGGTGCCCTGCGAACCCGCCGCGACAATGGAGCCCTCCAGGACGTCCGTCACCTCCCGCATGATGTAGTGCGCCTCATCCTCGCCGTAGCGCCGCCCCGGGATATGCTCGCAGCCCCGCATGTCCTCGCCGCAGATACTGCATTCCGGCCGTCGAAAGGCAAAGCCGATGGACGTCTCCCGGAAGATGCCGCCCTCGATGTTCCGGATGAAGGCCGCGTTCTCCGGCGTGCGCAGGACATAGACCTCCGGCCGCACACTCACCCGCTCGCCCTCCTGGTGCAGACGCGAACGGAAGAAGCGGCCCCGGGGCAGCGAGCCCTGCAAGTCATGCCGTTCCATCAGCGGCGCGCCGACCACCAGCCGGTTGATCTGTTCCAACTCCTCCTCCGGGAAGCGGCTGAAATGCCGGTCCACCTGGTTGTGACAGAGGTCTAACTGAAAGACCGCGATCTCGTCCCGTGTCAGTGGCTTCAGGGCAAAGCGGTTTACCGCCGCCAGCACCGCATCGTCCACCGCCTCCAGTACCGGTTCCGCGCCCGTCCGAAAGGCCTGCATGAGCTCCGGATGCCGCAGCGCCAAAGGTTCCCGTTCCATCGTTATATGTCCTCCCTGGTTTTGTATCGCACCCGAGACAGGTCTGTGCTTTGCTGTCGCGCCCGGCCCGGCAGCCGCAGCATCGTCAGCGCCGTCTGCGCGTCAATCAGCCCCTCGTCCCGCAGGCGCAGTACATTTGCGATCTCCTCGCCACGGGCCTGCTCCGCCTTCAGCGCGTCCGTCGTGCGGTTGGCCCGCATCTGTACCGTGGCCCGGGGCCGCCCCAGCGCCATCGCCAGCTCATGGTTGAAGACCTGCTCCAGCATCCGCCGCACACTCCGGTTTACCGTCTCGACCTGTCGGTTGATGATCTCGTACTGCACCGTGCCGTAGGTCTCCGTGGTGCCGTAGTTGCGCCCTAGCAGGATCGGCATCAGGTGCATCCCCGTGATGACCTGTTCCTCCACTGCCTTGTGGTTCTCGTAGAAGCCGTGGCCGGACTGCTGCCCGCGCAGCACGTCGATCCCCACATTGTCGAAGGTCACGAGATTCTGGTCGCTGCGCAGCCCGCTGAACATGTCCCGCAACCGGGCCAGGTCCTCCTGCATGCGCGCCTGGTAGGCCTCCTGCTCCTCGCCCTGCTCCGGGTCCTCCGGCCGGTAGGTCACATGCAGCTTGTTCCAGCCAGCATTCCGTGTCGCCTCGGCCATGTCTTCCAGCAGGCGCTGCTGAATCTTGATCACCCCAGGCAGACTACGCAGCATCGAGCGCCCATAGGGGTTCGTACCGTCGCGGTCCAGTCCGACATAGATCACCCGCGCCTCCGGAAGCCGCTGTAGTTCCCCGTCCCGAAACTGGTACAAGACATTGCGCCC
>SKJD01000020.1 GCA_007116095.1 Candidatus Hydrogenedentota bacterium | reverse complement strand
GCCTGGTTGCACGCGGCGCACCGCTTGTTGAAACCCGGCGGCCTGGTGATCAGCCTGCAACCCACGGCCCATTTCGCGACTTTGTTGGCTACCCTGACCCGCTTGGGGCGTCGTTCCCGGGAACTGCCCACCTTGCACCAGGTCTTCTGGCCGCCCTGGCATACGGTCCTCTTCTCCCGCGCGGGCATGACCGCCCTTGTGGAGCGCCACGGCTTCGCCCTCGAAGCCATCTACCCCGCGCCCATACAGCGCGAAGGCGGCGTCACCGGCCTCCTCCAGCGGATTCTCGCCACCGTCAACCGCCTCGCCAACCCCGTCTTCGGCAACGCCTGGCCGCTCTGGGTCGGGCATATCTTCGTTTTCAGGAAGGCGGAAACACCACGCTCGAAATAGATCATCACGAGTAGGGCAGGGCCAAGCGCCCTATCGTTGTAAGTGTTGCCCTCATTTGCGTATATTCGCGTTCATTGGCGGATCAAATGGGCCTGATCATCAATCCAGCTCGGCAGCCAGATTGCGGATTGAATCCTCCAGGCCATGGCGCGGGGCGAAGCCCAGTTCCTTGGCCGCTTTTTCCAGGCTGAGGTCCCAGCAGACGGCGTCGTGGGGGTCGGGCTGGCCGCTGAAGCCGATTTCGGACCGGGAGTCCAGGGTGCGGATGCAGCTCTCGGCGAGTTCGCGGTTGGAAACGGGCTGGCCGGAGCCGATCTGGTAGACGCCGCTACAGCCCCCCGCCTTTTCCAGCGTTAGCAGCACGGCCCGTGCGATGTCGCGTACATCCACGTAGTCCTGCCGACGCGCGCCCTGTCCGTGCAGTGTGATGGGCTCGTGGCGCAGCGCCTTTTCCACGAAGAGAAGGAAGATGCGCCGGTAACGCAGGCCGGGGCCGATGGGTGAGGAGATGCGCAGGGATGCGCAGGGGAGTCCTGCCGCTTCGGCCAAGCGGCAAAGTTGTTCGCCGTAGTACTTGGAGAGGGCGTAGGCGTCCGATGGCGCGACGGGGTGCGCCTCGGTGACGGGATGTGTCTGTGGCAGGCCGAGCAGGCTGAGTGAGGACAGGTAGACGCATTGCCGGGCGCCCAGCCGCAGGGCCAGGGCCAGCACCTGGTGCGTGCCAAAGGCGTTGATGCGGCTGATTTTCGTCGCGTCCAGGCGCATGTCCTGACAAGCCGCCGCATGCACCACGGCATCGCATGGTCCGAGCATGGGGGAGAGGGCTTCCACGAAGTCCGGGGCGGCGATGCCCATCGCGTGGCAGGTGCAGGCCGTCGCCAATGGACCTACCGGCAGGGTGCGGCTGACGCCGTGTACTTCATGGCCGGCTTCCAGAAGCTGCTTGGCTACCGCCCCGCCCACATGTCCGGAGATACCCGTTACCAGCACCCTCATGCCGGGGGCATCCCGTAGTCTTCTACCCAGCCCAGGGTCTCCGCACTGTGGCGTAGCTCCCCGGTGGCTTCCAGGGCCGTCAGGGCCTCGTCTCCAGCGTAGAGCTCGTTCCAGTAGCGCAGGGCGACGCCCTGATGTACCTCCGGCAGCTTCGGAGCCGCCTCGCCCAGAACAAAATGCCGGAGCGCCGCGTCCACCTCATTGAAGCCCATCCGCGCGCGGATGGGGGTGGTGCCGGAGAAGCGGGGGTTGATCTCGAAGCAGACCGGACCGCGAGGGGTCATGCGGATCTGGATGTTGCAGGGGCCCTGGGGGCGCAGCGTCTGCGCAATCGCTTCGGCCGCCGCACGCACTTCCGGGAAGGCCCCGGCCTCGGCGCGGTAGGTGGTGCCCGCCAGCAGCTCCCGCCACAGCACCATGCTGCCGCAGAGCGCGCCGTTGCAATCGTGGAAACAACCGACGGTGTACTCCGACTGCGGGTTGCCCAGGTACTCCTGCACCACATAGCCGTGCTTGCGTGCGATGTAGCGCAGGTCCCAGTCGTCCTCCAGTTGCATTACCCCTTGTGAACCACCGCCCCGCCGGGGCTTGGCGATCAGCGGGAAGCCGTGTTCCTGCGCCAGCTTCTCCAGTCCCGCTGCATCCACCGCTGCCGCATAGGCCGGGAAGGGCAGGCCGTTGGCTTCCAGCCAGGCGCAGGTGTTGTACTTGTCGTCGCAGATTTCGAGGATTTCCGGGCTGGTCACGAAGCAGACAGCCCCGCTTTCAGCCTCGATATGGGCCCGATGCGCTGCCAGGGGACGCAGCACCGGCTCGCAGCCCGAGAGAATGACATCCACCTTCTCGCGCTTACAGATGCCGATGCACCAGTCGACAAAACCCGGATCATTCGCCCAGGGCGCGACATAGGCGACGTCCACGCTGTGCAGCCCCATCTGCTGCGGGCTGATGTCCGTACCGATCACCCGGGTCGGCAAATCGCTCAGTGCCAGGGCTTTCAAGATGCCCTGGCTCACGTTGCCGCCGACCGCGATAACCAATACGACCAGTGGCTTTTCCGGAGGAATCTGATGCATGGAGTGAAGCGTATTCCGATGGTTGGGAACCTGGGGTAAGCGACCGCGTCCTTCGCCGTCGTCAGGCGCATCAGCTTAGCAATGCGTCCCGCCCCGGAGCAAGCGCGCGGAGAAGGTGGTGGAATGTGAACAGGGTGCGCTGTCCACCAAGTCCACCAAGTCCACACCCGGGTGCGGGGCGGTCGATTGTCGGTTGCTCCGCTGGGTCTTTTCGGCGCTTCTCTCTCCCATTTCGGAGAAGTTCTTCCGTGGGCTTGTCATCATAAACAGGGAATCGGTCGCTTATTAACTTGAAAAAATCGGGATGAAATCCCTACACTTAGGCGGTAAAGAGGAAAATTAAAACATGCGCCGGGCGCATTCGGCGTGGTTCCACTGCGGGACTGCGCGGGGGCGTTCCTTGCCCGGGTATTTTGCATGTACACCGCAGAAGCCGCTGAGACGGCGCGATTGTTCGCGATCGGCAAAAGATCTGCGGGTTCTTCCATTTTCGGGCCTCTCAGCCCATCCTGAGCGTCTTTTCGCCGGTTCCCGGCGAGCCTCTAATCACTTGCGAATCGTCGGGCGGTTGGCTAATGTCCCGGCGCGGAGTTTTTCTTTCATGATTCAGGTAAACAACTTGACCAAGTACTTCGGCGCGTTCGCGGCGATACAGGACGTGTCGTTCGAGGTCGAAGCCGGGGAGATCGTCGGTTTCCTGGGGCCCAACGGCGCTGGGAAAAGCACGACGATGCGTATTCTGACGGGCTTCTCGCCGGCTTCCCGGGGTACAGCCCACATCGACGGCTATGAGGTCCATCTGGAACCGCTGGAGGTCAAGCGCAGGGTGGGCTACCTGCCCGAGCGGGTGCCGCTCTACGACGAGATGACCGTGAAGGGCTTTCTGTCCTACATTGCCGAGATCAAGGGGATGCGCCGCCGTGCGCGCCTGGTCGAGTCGGAACGGGTGATGGAGCGCTGCGGACTCGGGCACATGGCCAACCGCATCGTCGGCAACCTGTCCAAGGGTTACCGGCAGCGCGTCGGGCTGGCCCAGGCCCTCGTCGGCAGCCCGAAGGTGTTGGTGCTGGACGAACCGACGGTCGGGCTGGACCCCGAGCAGATCGTCGAAATACGCAAAATGATTAAGGGGCTGCGCGAGTATCACACCGTACTCATCAGCACACACATACTGCCGGAGGTCTCCATGCTCTGCCAGCGGGTGCTGATCATCAACCAGGGGCATATCGTGGCGCAGGACAGCATGGAAAACCTCGCCGGCTTTGGTAGGGCGCAGCAATTACTCGTGAAGGTGGCCGCTAACGGGGACAAGGCGCTGCATACCCTGCGCACGACGCCGGGGGTGGCGGAAGTGCGCGAAGAGACGCCCAATGTCTTTAGTGTGCGGGGCAATGAGAAGGCTTCGGCGGGTAGGGAACTCAATGCCGCGCTGGCGCAGGCCCTGGTGCAGGCGCAGGTGCCGCTGGTGTCACTCGAAGAACGCGCTCGGACCCTCGAGGAAATCTTTGTGGAAGTGGTGTCGAAGGAGCGGGAGACCTTGCCGCCCACCGGGGACGCCATCAGCGCACAACAGGAAACGGCGGGAGAGTCAAACGCATGAGGAGTGCCTGGGTCGTCGCCAAGCGCGATTTTCAAAGCTTTTTTTACACGCCCATCGGCTATATTGTCGTCGGGATGTTTGCGCTGATCTCCGGGTTGGCCTTTGTTTTTTCGTTCAACATGTATGTCCTTGTGTCCCAAGAACCTACGATGTACGGCTACTCGACGGTGCCGGATTTTGAGGAAACGTTGCTGAGCCCCTTCATGGTGTTCTGCGGCACGCTGATCATGTTCCTCTCGCCGCTGATCACGATGCGCCTCTTCGCCGAGGAAAAGCACCGGGGCACGATCGAGCTGCTTCTGACCCAGCCCTTGCGTGACCGGGACATTCTCTTCGGGAAGTTCATGGCGGCCATGGGCATGGTGCTAATTATGATGCTCGTGGTCGGGGTACACGTCGCAATCATGGGCTATTTCGCCGAGGTCGAGGTGCTGGTATTGGTCTTCGGCGTGGTCACGGTTTTCCTGATGGGGGCCGCGTTCATCAGCCTGGGGCTCTTTGTCTCGTCGATCAGTAAAAACCAGATTACGGCGGGCACGGTGGCCTTCGGCCTGAACCTGCTGCTGTATATTCTGGGCTACACAGGGGAGAATCTGCCGGAGATCACGCCGCTGCCGGAGCATGTCGCGGGCATTATCCGCGTGCCGCTGGACTTCGCCTACCAGACTTTCCGGGCCTTCGTCATGGAACTGCCCGTGGACGCCCACGCCCGGGAGCTGGCGCTCGGCGTCATTCATCCCAAGAACGTGGTCTATTATCTGCTCTTTTGTTCATTCTTTCTCTTTCTCACCTTCCGTGCGCTAGAGAGTCGTAAATGGAGGTCATAAGTCGCATGCCTGCAAGACGTTGGATAGGTATGGCCGCGCTGCTGTGCTTCGCCCTGGCCCTCAATTTCCTGGTTTGGCAACGGGAGCCTTTCGCGCCCTTTGTGTTCGTTCCCTTCATCGGCGGCATCGCGCTGGGCATCGTATGGCTGGGGCTCTTGCTCTGGACCGCCACCGGCTGGACGGTCGTGGAAGGCCGCGTGGTCGGCATGCTCAATGCCGTGGTCGCCTCGCTGCTATTCCTGGGGATTTGTGTGGTGATTTTCGCCTTTGCGGACTCCTGGGGACGCTCCCTGGACCTGACCGAGGAAGGCCGGCGCGATCTTGCCCGGCAGACCCGGCAGGTGCTGGAGACCATGACCCGGGAGGTGGAGGTTTACTGCATCTTCCTGGACGTCGAGGACCGACTGGTGCGCATTGCCCGTGACAAGACCTTGCGCTTCCTGGAGCAATGCGAGGAGCACACCGACCTCCTGAACATCCAGCTCATGGATCCGCAGGTGGACATGGCGCGTCTGGAGGCGATGAACGTTACCCATGTCTCCGCCGAAGGCACCGTGGTGCTGCGTGCGGGCAATCGACAGCGGGTGATTACGCTCTCCGGGGGGAGCCCCCGCCTGGAAGAGCGGGACTTCACCAACGCCCTGATCAATGTGCTGCGGCGGACGGAGCCGAAGGTGGCCTTCCTGACGGGGCACAATGAGCGCGATATCATGGACGACGACGAGGTGC
>SKJD01000057.1 GCA_007116095.1 Candidatus Hydrogenedentota bacterium | reverse complement strand
TGCAGGGCTTCCGATTCCGTATCCCGCAGGCAGCGTCGGGCTACCTCGAAATCGTGCGGACACAGGGGACGCAGGCCGTGGCCATGGGGATAGCGCCCCAGGCAGACCACCTCAAAGACCGTCAAAGAGAAGGCGGGGTTCACTGCTTGTGGGAGAAAGGCTATCTTTCGGGCGCGAATGCGCGGTGGAAGATGGCGCAATGGGGCGCCGTCGAGCGTTACACTGCCCCGGCCCGGCTTCAAGAGGCCGCACAAGATGCGTAGAAACGTACTTTTACCCGAGCCGTTGGGACCGACTATACCGGTGATTTTTCCCCGATGCAGGGTCAGCGAAACATCATGCAATACCGGGTTGTCTTCATAGGCAAAATCAATGTTTTGCGCACACAGCCCCTCCTTCATGGCTGCGCCCCATCGGCCACCGGGTGGGCATGCGTTGCCACCGCGTTGTTGGCGTCATTGCCGGGATACGCGTCGCCATGGATCATCCGGGCAATGCTGTCGGCGACTTCGAAGATACGTGGACCCGGCCGCATGGCATGGGATTCGGTTACGAAATAAATCCGGTCATTTTGCACGGCCGGAAGCGTGCCCATCTGCCGCCAGTCTGATCGCAGGCGATCAATAACGGCGTCGTTGAGGTCTTCACCCGCCCGGAATTCCACAATGATCTCCGGGGCGCGCATCACCACCGTTTCCTTCGAGGCGCTGAAATAGGCTTGCTCCACGTCTTTGTGAATATTGTCCGCCCCGATCAGGGCCAGCATTTCGGAAATAAAGGAATTCCCGCCAGTGGTATAGAGTGAACCCAGCGCTCCCGGTTGCCGCGCTGTAATGATCAGGGTTGGATAGCGTGGTAAATCGGCGACCCGGGCCTCCAGCGCGGCCATTTCCGCCTTCATCGAAGCGATCAGCGCCTCGGCTTCTGTTTCGCAGTCCAGCGCCTCGCCCAGGGTGCGTATGCCCGCGAAGATGGTTTCGAAGCTGTCCATGTGTACGTTGAGTACGGGGATATTGTAAAGCCGTGCGTAGGAAGTTACCTTCTCGTGGCGACCGGGGAGGACAATCAGCTCGGGTGACAGCAGGCTGATCCGCTCCAGCTCGGGGTCCATATAGCCGCCGACCCGCGGCAACGATGCAATTTCGGGGGGATAGTCATCAAAAGAGCCGACCGCGATCAGGCGCTCCCCCTGGCCCAAAGCATGGATGGTCTCCGTCAGGTGCGGCGCCATGGAAATCACACCGGAACGTGTTGTTGCCGGGCGTAGGCGGTTCTCCGCGCCATCCGGGGTGTCACAGGCGCTCAGGCCCAGAATAATCAGTCCCAATCCAAGCAGCAAAATGCCCGGAAAAAGCATCATTTTTATGTGTTTACGGTAGGTTGCATGCATAAGGTTAGGCCTGAAGCTGATGGGGGTTTGCAGAACGCCGTTGGGGCAACATCATAGCACGATCCGGTGGAGGCGCGCATTATCGATAGCGCGTTGTTGCTGTACAAAAGCGGTCCTGAATGTTACACTTTATCATTGGAGCTTGGCGCAGCCCGATTGGGACTGAACCGCTGAGACGACGTCTTTTGTCCGAAAAATAGAATCACAGGAGTGCCTGCCGTGCCTGGTTTGCATTGTCTCGCTGTTTCGCAACGTATTGTCTCCCTGATGGCTGCACCTCGCCTTATCGGCTGCCTGCTTCCGTTGTGGGTTTTCCTGCTGATCGCCGTTTTCCCTGCTTCGCAACCGGCGGCGAGTGTGGTGATCAATGAATTTATGGCTGCCAGCTCGGACAGGCTGTTGTCCTGGGACGAGGACGGGGTGTCGCGACTGGGTTCCGGATATGCCTGGTATGAGAACGATTTTGATGACAGCCACTGGGAATCGGCCCCCGGCCCCTTGGGTTATGGCGTTTCGGGACTGGGCACGGTGCTGGATTTCCGACATGAAGCCCGCGCCCTCTATGTGCGCCATAGCTTTCAGGTGAGCAGCGCCCAGGCCGCCAGCGATGCGCCGCTCTTCCTGGATATCGACTATGACGATGGCTTTGTGGCCTACCTCAACGGCAGAGAAATCCTGCGGAAGTCGCTGGGCGGAGCCCACCATTGGGTATACCACGATCAACCCGCCTACAACGAACGCAGCGCAGGCACGACAGATACCTTCGAATTGGCCCCGGCCAATGAGCTTTTGCAGTCCGGTGAAAATGTGCTGGCGATTCAGGTGCACAACCAGGACATCCAGTTCTGGCGCGTGCCCATCGCTCAGGATACGTTAAAGATTGCCGCCGGACTCCGGCTGGGCGGCGGCGCCACGCTGGTGCAGCCCGGCCATATCTGGCGCTATTTCATCGGGGTGCATGAGCCCTCGGGCGGGGTGGTGCACAACGGTTCTTTTGTGGACTGGATTGAGCTGCATAACACCGGAGCGAGCGCGGTGAACCTCCAGGGCTGGTCGCTCACCGACAATGCCGACCGTCCTCAGAAGTGGGTCTTCCCGAATGTCAGCATCGAAGCTGGTGGCTATCTGCTGGTCCTGGCCGACGGCGATCCCAGCGATACGCTGCCCCTGCAGACCAACTTCAGCCTGAGTAGCGACGGGGAGTTTCTCGGCCTGCTGGACCCCGCAGGGAATCCGGTCAGTGTGATTGCGCCGGTATACCCGCCCCAAGGCTACTTCCATTCCTATGGCCGCACGGAAACGGGCGATTACGCCTACTTCGCGCATGCCACGCCCGGCAAACCCAACCAGGGCGCCACCTACCAGGGCATCCTGGAGCCGCCGGTTCTCAGCGTGGATAGTGGGCTCTTCGAAGAATCCTTTGAACTCAGCATGTCGGGCCCGCCCGGCGCAACCATCCGCTATACCTTCTACTCGCCACCGACAGCGCAGGGGGGGAATGGCGCCCGCTGGGAATTCAAGCGCGCCGGGCAGACCGAAGGCTGGGATTCACAGAACCACGTCGCGAATATGCAGGTGCATGACGGCGCCCTGCACTTCGATATTACCGGCGGCGATCCCTACATTGTCGGCCCGGGCATTGCCCTGAGCGCCACCCAATTCCCCTATGTGGTCATCCGGATGAAGCAGTCGGTCTCCGGCGAAAACGAGATATTCTGGGCAACCCAGGAAATCAACCACATGACCGCCGCCAAAGCACAGACCTTTGACGTCGAGGCCTCGGACAGCTACCAAGACTATGTCATTGATCTGCGGGATCACCCCGAGTGGCGCGAGACCATCAGCCGGCTGCGGGTGGACCCACCGAACGGGGTGGGTTCCGGCGCCGTGTCGATTGATTTCATCCGCATCCTCGCAGAGCCAGACACCAGCCCCGCTCCGGAAATCCCGGATGTAGATGTCGTTGTGCCCGGGCGCGCTCCCACGGCCACTACCGGCACGCTGTATACTGGGCCCATTACGGTGGATCGCAATACGATCATTCGCGCCAGCAGCTTCCGTTCGGAATACATCCCGTCGGAAAGCACGGATCACTCCTACCTCTTCGACACCGGCCTGGGCGAAGGGGCGCTTGAAGCGCTTCAAAGTATCCCGATCTTCTCCATCATCGGCGATGAAGAGCGCAGCATGACGGAGCCCCACGGATTCATGGCGATCAACGGCGGCGCCTATGACGGGCAACATGGCTGGTGGAACGCAAAGGACGTTGACCACTACAACAATATGATGATGAGTGGACGCCCCTACGAGCGCCCGGTCTCGCTCAATTATATTGACGCCGCCACGGGCGATGCCTTCAACTATGCTGCAGGAATTCGCGGGGCGCGCAGTGATGTCGGGCGTCCCAGCTTCCGACGGGATGACGGTCCTTGGCTGGCGGGCAACACGAAGTGGGCCTTCCGGCTCTATTTTCGCAACAGCTACAGCGTCAACACCCTGGAGCATAATTTGTTGCCGTCGCAATATAGCTCCAACCGTTTCCGGGTGATGGCGTTCCGCTCCAACGGCGGCGACTGGCGCAACCCCTTCATCAATGACGAGTTCACCCGCCGCCTGCAGATTTATATGGGCTCGGAAGGCTCTATGGGGCGCTTTGTCAACGTCTTTATGAACGGACAGTACAAGGCGTATCTCAACCTGTGTGAACGTCTCGACGAGGCCTTTTTCCAGAATACCTATGGTAGCGACAATGACTGGGACATCCACAAGATGCAGGTGAACCGCTACTTCCAGCCTATCCTCGAGCTGTCGGATGGCAACTTTGACGCCTGGAATGACCTGATTCAGTATGTGCAACAACACGACTTGCAGGACTATACCCATTATCTGGAAGTCTCTCGTCGGGTCGATCTACCGCAGTTCATTGACTGGATTCTCGCCAACGTCTACCCTGGCAACCAGGACTGGGCCTGGAACAACTGGGTAACGGCCCGCGAGCGCGTGCCGGGCGCGAAGTTCAGATTTTATGTCTGGGACGCGGACTATACCTTCCGGATGGTGCAGGGTCTGGGTGGTCCGCAGCACCCGGCCCTGAACGGCATTGAGCACGGGGGCGAGGCCATCAAGGTCCTGTACCGCGCCCTGAAGCGCAGCCCCGAGTTCCGCCTGCTCTTCCTGGATCGGGTCCAGAAGCACTTTTACAACGACGGTATCCTCACCGAAGACCGGGTCCTGGGACTGGTGCAGGAATTACGTGACAGCATCGAGCCCTCTATCAACCATGTGTTCAAAGAGTCCGTCGATACCTATATCCCCGAGCAGTGGGTGCCGGTGCGCAGTCAATGGTTGTTGAACACCCACTTCCCTGATCACGGCTATGTCGTTGATCTCCAGGCGCCAGTACCGGCGATAGCTGGCAGCAGCGTTGATCTACACAACCCCAATGCACAGGGAAGCATTTACTTCACCCTGGACGGTTCCGATCCCCGACGTCCTGCGGTTTCCGACATTGTTACTCTGCTGGCTGAAAGCGCGGAGAAGCGGGTCTATGTGCCGACGTCGGATATCGGTTCCGACTGGCGGACAGTGCTCGACTTCAATGACAGCGGCTGGATAAGTGGCAGTGGCGGTGTCGGCTATGAACGCAGTAGCGGCTATGAGCCCTACATCGGCATCGACGTGGAGGATCTGATGTACGGCGGACCAAATACCTGCTATATCCGCATTCCCTTCAATGCCACAGCAAATGAGCTGGCCCAGTTTGATTCGCTGTTTCTGAACATGCGCTATGACGACGGCTTTGTGGCCTACCTGAACGGTGTGGAAGTTGCCCGACGCAATTTCATCGGGACGCCCGCCTGGAACAGCCACGCCACTGGGCTGGTGACCAAGGTCACCACGCTGATAGCCATAGACATCAGCAACTTCAAGCACCTGATTCAGCCTGGTGCGAACCTGCTCGCCATCCACGGCATGAACTACTACCACTCTGACTCCCTGCACAGTGGTGATCTGCTCTTCTCCACCAGCCTGACCCTGCAAGACAGTGGCCCGGCCATCCTCAACCCGGACGCGGTGGCCTACAGCGGCAGCATACCCGTGCCGGCCGGCCATATGTCAT
Source organism: Candidatus Hydrogenedentota bacterium (assembly GCA_007116095.1). GTDB lineage: Bacteria > Hydrogenedentota > Hydrogenedentia > Hydrogenedentales > SCBR16-9 > SCBR16-9. Next base: position 121 of record SKJD01000057.1, on the reverse strand, counting down.
TGAAGGCACGGGTGTACAACGAAGGCAGCAGCGCGTGGAGTCCGCTGCTGGACTATACTGTCGAAGGCGATTCCCAAGACCTGAGCATGCTCCGGATCACGGAGATCATGTACAACCCCGA
>SKJD01000019.1 GCA_007116095.1 Candidatus Hydrogenedentota bacterium | reverse complement strand
GGTGTATGGCCGCTTCCAGCTCCTCCATGGTGTTGGAGTCATAATAGGCGCCACCGGTCCGGTTCGCCAGGTTGCGCAGGGCGTTGCGGTTAATATTCACGCCAAATCCGACCGCATGGACGACGACACCGCGATCCTGAGCGGCCTCGACGGCATCATCCATGCTGTTTATACTGGACGAATTGTTGCCATCGCTGATGACGACCAGGTAGCGGGCTTCCTGTCTCGGATTTTCATCATCAAACGCTTCCACGCCGGCAACCACGGCATCCCAAATACGACCTCCTGAGGCGAAACCTGCTACATATTCATTCTGGATGGCCCGGATGCGTTCTTCCAGGTAATCCCGGTCTACCGTGAAATCACTGACACGGGCTGGAGCGCGGTCATCCCGATGGAATTCCGTAATCCCGACCTGGGCGTCTACATTCAACGCAGGAAGCAGTAAATCGATGCAGACGGTCTGCATATGAGCGATGGCGTTGGGCACGATTTGCATCGTCAGGGAATAGTCCAGCACCAACTCCATTTTCATGGGACGCGTCGCGCCCCGCCGAAGATACACGCCCGTCTCCTGTGGATTCACTGCGGTCAAGTCTTCCCGGGCGCTCCAGTTGAAGGCCGCTGGCTCGGCGATAACGACTTCGCCCTCGGCATCGGTCAGGATAAAGTCAAAGTCCAGCAAATAAGGCGCAGAATAGCGCACCGTGGCCTGGCTGACATTCAATTCGCCTTGTACATCGCCGTCATCTTCTTGCTGCACCTGTACCGTAATACTTTTTCGCGTGGCGCCGGTCGCCTCAATACGAATGCTGCCTTCGTGGTTGCCTTTTTTCAGGAGCTGGCGGTTGATGCCCACCTCCACCGTCTGCCGGTTATTCGGGCCCGTGCTGGTGACCTCACGCGGCTCGACAATAATCCAGGGTTCCTGGGGCGTCAGGTGAATCCGTTTCCCCGGAGTCATGGCTTCGGTGACCCAGACCTGGAAGTTCATGGGATGGGGGTTTGTACCAAAGTTCAATTGTGACTGTGATACGGACAGAATGTCTCGTGGCGGCTCTGGACATGCGCTCAGCAGTCCGGCCAAAACCAGAACCAGAACAGAAACCCGGAATAACTGGACGATACTTTTCATGATCTGCTGCCTCTACTTTCAGCTCATCAGACATAGCCAACGCAAACGGTTCCCGCAAATTGTCTACATGCCCCTATTCTATACCATGTAACAGAAATTTGCACACAGCCCGCGGCATACGTCGTAGATTTCACTGCTCGAAGACCTGGGTCTTGTCAGCAGCCCGTTCGGCTATGTGAACGAAATAAACGACAGACCAAGAAAAAACCTGGGATACCAATCACCGCGCGAAGTCTTCAATCAACACAATGTTGCGATAAGAATTTGAATCCAGCAGGCCGTAATTTCCTTTGATAACTACCAGTATACCTGCTACTTATGCTAAGCTGGAGCCTGCAAGCTGGTATTGTCGACCTACGCCTGAAATCTGGAGTGTTTACCGTGCAGCTTACCCGACATACCGACTATTCCCTGCGTATCCTGCTCTATCTGGGCGCGATCGACGCCCCGGTCACGATTGCGGACATCGCAACCTGTTATGGCATCTCGCGCAATCATCTGGTAAAAGTGGCGCACCGACTCGGGCAGCTCGGCTTCATCAGCACCATGCGGGGGCGCACCGGGGGCCTGGCGCTCGCCCATGATCCCAAGGCCATCACCCTGGGCCATGTTGTACGCGTCATGGAGCCTGGCTTCGACATTGTCGAATGCTTTGACAACGCAACCAACCAATGTGTCATCTCCGACGTGTGTCGCCTGCGAAGCGCCCTTACCGAGGCGAATCTCGCCTTTCTCAAGGTACTGGACGGCTATACGTTGGCCGATCTGCTCGCCGATCCGGCGCAAATCCGCAAGAGTCTCGGCCTGAGCAAAGTCAATAGCTGAGCAGACAGCGAATCCCCTTCTACAGCCGGCCCGGCCATGCAGTCGCCTCAATACACCGTAACCAAATCCCGTACGGCTTCCAAGCGTTGGGGGCCAATGCCGCTGACTTCGACCAACTCTTCCACATGCTGAAAAGGACGTTGATTCCGGTGTTGAATAATCCGTCCGGCAAGCGCTGGACCAATACCGGGCAAACTCTCCAACTCGGCCTGGGTTCCCCGGTTCAAGGAGACCAACCCGCTGGCGGATGCGGCAGGCATACTACCGGCTGTGTGTGGCGAATCGGGGTGACCGGAAGGCATTGGCGCAGCGTCCGGGGCATAAAATTGCTGTGTACGATCGACGCCGACGCCATCGACAAGGTAAGCGGACGGGTTATTTGTCCCCCGGATTGTACCGCGTCGCAAACGCAAGACACCGTCTGCGCGTTCTTGACGCGGCAAGGTCGGTACGGTCAGGGTGGCGCCATCCAGCAGATAGGCAGCCTGGTTTATCCGGCTGGTATCGGCTTCGTCCAGAACGCCACCCGCCGCTTCCAGTAAATCCAATACCCGCTGATTGGGGTCCATCCAATAGAAGCCGGGTCGCTGGACGGCTCCCATGACGGCTACCCCGATCTTGCCCGGAGGCTCCATACTGCCTGGTGATTCAGAAGCCCTCGGTTCAGATGTCGTACCTGACGCGGGCATGGACGGCGTGGTCTGGACCGGTACATGGTTGGTATTGGGCAATGAACTTGCCGGAGGGACATCCGCCTCTGCTGCCACCTGTGGCGGAGCAAAAATCCCTTCTTCCGCAGTGACACCGCCAGCCACCCGGTCCGGGGTCAGTGGATCACGTACTGGCTGTCGAGATTCCTGCAGATAGAGCATAGCGGCGCCCAGAAATATTGAAATCGCCAATCCCGTCAGTATAACTTGTTCGCGCAAGGTCAATAAGCGACTCAACATAACATCAAACGCCTCCCGCCCCAGGGCATGCGATTTATTCTGTGAGCATATACACGGCTTATACACGTCAGTATGTACTAATACACATCTTATCGAAATTTATCCGGATACGTCAAAATCATACACAGGATAATGGAATTCGGCCTGGCAGCCAGATATCAATTATTCACAAACCCAATTTTATTATTAATTTAATCACTTTATAGAATGTATATTTGACCTTTTGCCGTGAAAAAGCTATACTGCATTGTATCGATAGGGCTTTGGTCTGGGTCATGGGCTGGCCTATACCGACGTTAACAAGGGTATTCCCATGCTAGGTTTTCGAAGAGATCGACAGCAAAAACCCACCCACGACGCTTCTGCCCGGAACGACGCGCCTGACAACGCGCCCCGGCATGTGGGAGAGCTGTTGTTGCAAAACGGCCTCATCACCCAAGAGCAACTTGATAAAGCATTGGCGGAGCAAAGCAACAGCAACGCCTACCTGGGACAGATACTCGTCAAGCAGAAAGCGATCAACCAGGACGACCTGACCTCCAATCTGGTCAAGTATTGCAAAATCCCCCACTTAAGCCTCCAGGGCTACGATATCAATCAGGAAGTATTGGGCCTTATTTCGCAGGAAACCTGCCTGAAATACCACCTACTACCCATCGACAAACTGGGCCGCATCCTGACCGTAGCGATGGTGGACCCCTTGAATACCGCAGCGCTGGATGAGGTGAAACAAAGCTGCCCCGACCTGCGTATCAAGCCCATTTTGTGTCACTGGCAACACTTTGAGCAGGTCTGCGAAAAAGCCTTCGGGAAAAAAGAAGGCCGCACGGTCACGATGCAATCCTTTGGCTTTGCCCCCGGCGCCAACCAGAAGGCCGCCAAGGATTCGCCAGCGTCCTCCGAAGCACCGACGGCGCCTCCAAAAGACACCATACCGCCAAAAACGCCGGCGCCTTCCGAGACGAAACAGCAAGAATATACGGCTATTTCCCAGAAGGCGATTACGGAAAGTATCCGGGAAAGTATGCAGGAGGCGCTGAAGGAAACGACAGCCGTCCTGAGCACCCATCTCAATGCGCTTCGCGCTTCTCAGAGCGCTGCATCGGCAACTTCAGCGCCGGATATGACGGAACTCGCCCAGGTCTTCCGGGGCAGTGTCCGGGAAGCCATGCAGGAAGTCATGGCCAGCGTGGCCCAATCCGCTCCAGCGCCTGTCGAAACGCCGAAAAGCCCGGTTATCGATACGGCGCCTACCGAGCAACTGGCCAGTATTATGCGGGAGACCTTGGGAGATGCCATGAAAGAGGCCTTCTCAACTCTTTCCACAGAAATCCGCTCCCATCGGGAAACGGCGCAATTGCAACCAGTTGACAGCCCGGATTTGCAAGAGAGCCACCGCATGCTGGTTTCTGCACTGCGCTCCGGCATGCAGGAAGTGGTGGAAGCCACCCGCACGGCGCACTCCGAACAGGAATCCCGCCTGACCGCTTTGGCGGAGGCGACTTTGCAATCGGTACAACAGACCAGCCATCTGCTGGAATCGACGGTAGTCCAACAGCAAGGCAACAGCGATTTACAACGAGCATCGCATAAAGACCACAGCTCCGTGGCGCCGTTTAAGCACTTTGCCGCGGCAACAGATACGTCAAACGCTGCGGAAATCGATGCGGAAAAACAACTCCAGGCAAACAGCGACAGCCAGGTCCGCAATGCCCTGGATTCCGAACACCCCCAGGAAACCCTGACCTTTGAGACGTTCATCCCGGGCAAGGCCAACGAATTTACCTACCGCCTGAGCAAGGCGGTCTCCCAGCGCCCCGGGGAGGAATACAACCCGTATTTCCTCTTCGGCCATGTCGGTATCGGGAAGACCCACCTGATCAGCGCCATGGGCAATGCCATCATGCAATTACAACCCCACTTGCGGGTGGGCTATGTCTCGGCCAGCCATTTCAGCAAGCGCCTTGCCGATGCCCTGAAAGACCAGGCCATCGACGCGTTTCGCGCAGGGTATTGTTGCTGGGAAGTGCTGATCCTCGACGACATTCAGTTCCTGGGAGGCCGGATAGAGGCCCAGGAGGAGTTCTTTCACATTTTCAATGTGCTACACCAGCAAGGCCGGCAGATTATTATTGCGAGCGACAAGGCCCCTGATCGCCTTGGGCTGCTGGAACAACGCCTGGTCTCCCGTTTCGCCAGCGGTATCGTCGCCGAGCTCAAGGCGCCTGAATGGGAGACCCGTATGGCTATCTTGCGTATGTGCGCAACATCGGCCGGCGTGTCTATTCCGGAAGAAATTTTATCGTTAATTGCAATGCGCGTGCCCAACGACATCCGTAAAATGACCGGCTCGCTCAGGAAAGTCATTGCCTACGCCGATCTGGTCGGTCAAGAACTCAATTGTGACCTGGCCAATGACATTTTAAGCCACCTGGGGGCCATTGACGCAGCATAGCTTATAGGGCCCACCTTGACGTAGGGCCCATTTCCAGAGCGGACGCAGGCATTGTGTCGTGTTCTCCACGTATCCGCCGAGAGCGGCGCTTCTGTATTAGGGGGTATAATTCATTCGATGGCTCCTTGGCTGGCCTCTTGTACTGCTCACAAGAGGAACCAATTGGCCATGCGACCAAAATTTTTATGTGTAATTAAAATAAGTATTGGACAAATTTTATCCCCAAGCGATAGAATACTTGTTCCAACTGGAAATGAACGCGCTTCCGAAACATTCCAGATGCTACAG
>SKJD01000164.1 GCA_007116095.1 Candidatus Hydrogenedentota bacterium | reverse complement strand
GGTTCTGGCATTGCCGTCGCTGACGGCGATCACGCGCATATCCTCGCCTTCCAGCGCGCCTTCCACACGGGCGATACTGTGCTCGGGAATCTCGGGAACGATGAAGCCTTCAGCGTCAATGGGCGCAAAGTTGTCGTCGTTGTTCCGGGCGTACCAATAGTTGATGACCGCCTGGTCGATGATTACCTCTTCCCAGTGCCACACTTCCATGTCGAAGCGCAGTGATTCGTTGTAGGGAATATCATCCATGATATGGAAGCGGTTGACGGAGGTGTGCCCGTAGTTGTGGGGACCGTCGCAGCGACTTTGGTTGTGGTAGGCGTGGGTGAAGAGTTCCGGCGAGCACCAGGCATACCCATAATAGTCTTCCGTGCCCGTACCGAAGTGGCTGGGGAAATCTTCGCCGTCGATATAGATTTTCTCGTCGCCTTCGCCCCACCAGGCCGGGGTCGGGTTGGCGACCGCCAACATGTTGCCGACATAACGCCCTTGGCCTTCGAAAGTACCGTAGTTCCAGTCCTGACGCGGCCGGGTGTCAATCTGCCATTCATGCCGCCACTTGGCGTGGAAGTAGAGGCTGTTGTCGTCCCAATCCCAGGGGCCGGCGGTCCACTGTCCCCGCAGGGTTACGTCTTGGTCGCCGGTATTGTGGATGCGGACCACCGCCTGCTCCGCGAACGGCATGACCCAGTGCGCATAAAAGCCGTCTTCTTCGGTAAAGCCTGCGGACAAGCTTTCATAGGGGTTTTCGCCTGGCGCGGTGCCGAAGAAATCACCCAAAGGCGTCATAACCGCAGGGCTGTCCTGGTTATCAAAGGTTATTTCGAGGAGCAATGCGCGCAGGGCGACCGGCACGTCCTCCGCTTCCACCCGGGCGGTCAGGCGATATAGCGCCGCCGGGCCTGCAATCGGATCGAAGGTATAGGCTTCCCCAGGCGCAAACTGTTGAACATATTGCATGGTCGGAAGCGTGGAAATGGCGCCTTCCGCCGTGGCCTTGGGGGTGGCGAGGGCTTCCGCCACCGTGCGTATCTGTGGCAGGGCCTCTAGGGCCGCGTCCAGGGTGAAGGTTTCGAACTCTGCGCTGTCCTCATAACTCCGGTAGTTGATGAGGTAATAGAAAGGCGTATTGTCCGCGGTGACTTTTACGCTTTCGGCATAGGGGATGGGCAGGTAGTTGTTCCAGCCCATGGCGCGAACGCCGACGATGGGCTCAATAAAGGGCTCCACATCGCCGCGCATCATGTCCGCGAAGGGCATTTCGATGCTGGGTTCTTCTTCGCCGTCGAAGTAAAAACGGATCGTCCCGGCGCCATCGGCGTTGGCCGACCAGATGCGCACAATGGCGCCGGGGCCGTCGGCTTCCATCAGGACACGTTCCGTACCGCGCTCCGTTTCCTCCGTGCGGATGAATTGCCCGGTGTCGACATTGGCGAACCAGTTTTCGTCGGTCAATTCCGTGGGATCGGTCGAGCGTCGGTCATAACTCGAGAATTGCCGGGTAATATAAGGGACCTCCGGCAGCACGGCGAGGCGCTCCAGATCGGTCATTTCCTTCAGCAGCGTTTCCAGATTGATGGCCGGTTGCGCCGAGGCCAGGCCCCCGCAGAGCAGCAGCGGAAGCAGGCATGCGCCCAGATATAGGGCGCCATACATCTTAAATTTGTAGCACATCCCATGAACCTCCCTCGTTGTGAACAGCGTATGAACGTATAGACGGGCGTGGTGCGCCTGGGCTGCACCGCCTCCATGCCTGCGATGCCGTGATATGACTTTGGGCATGCAAGTAGCCTCCATGCATGGGTTTATTCTAGCGGGACTGCTTGAAAAAGACAAACACAACACGTAGCATATGCGGATACCGATAAGACCGCTAGCCCAAACCTGTAATAGACTCCAAAATGAGGAAACGCCTGCTTTGAAAAAGCGCCTGCGCCCCTTTCAAGATATGTTCCTGGTTTTTATCAAGCTCACCCTTCCGGCTTTGTTGCTGCTGCTTTGCATCCTGAGGCCAGGTGTGTTTGGTGTCCATGCCGAAACGCCAGCAGAGCATACGCACGAGGCGCCTGTTGCTGTCGGTATGGAAGAGGCCGTCCGCAGCGCCTTTCTCCATTCAGGGCAAGTTGGCGCTGCGGCGGAGCGGGTGCGGGGGCGGGAAGCAAGCGTGGGACAGGCCCGGTCCCTGCGCATGCCCCAGCTCAGTTCCTCCCTGCTCTATTCCTACGTCGACCAGATGCGTTCTCCCTTTCCCGACGGCGCCCTCGTAAATCGCCTGTTCCCGGTCAGTGATATCCTTCCGGATCGCGAAACCTTCACCGCGCAGCTCCGCGTGGAGCAGGTGCTGTACGCCGGCGGCGGGATTCAGGCCGGTATCGAGGCCGCCGAGGCCATGACCGAGGTGGAGCGCCACCGGCGAGAAGAGACCTTGGCGCGCCTGGAGCAGGAGGTACGCGATGCCTATGTCCAATTACAACATACCGAGGCATTGGTGACGGTGGCGGAAGAAAGCGTGGCGACTTTCCAGCGGCATCTGGAAGACAGCCGGGAATTGCTGGATGCGGGGGTGGTGACCTCCTTCGAAGTGTTGCGGGCCGAAACGGAAGTGGGCGCCCGGCAGACCGATCTGAGCAGCGCCCGCACGGCGGCGTCCCTGGCGCGGATACAGCTCTGTCGCCTGATGGGGCTGCCCCAGGACACGGCGCTGGAATTGCTGGACGACCTGGCCCGGGAGCCCTTCGAGACGCCGCTTGCGTATTATCTGGAGCAGGCTCGCGCTTATCGCCCCGAGCTGGATGCCCTGGAGGCGGCGGAAGAAGCTGCGGATGCCGCGTTACGACAGGTGCGCGCCGAATATCGACCTCGGGCCATGGCGCGGGCTCAGTACCAGAAGATTGAGGGCGCTGGGCGGGTAATGCCCGAGGGGTGGTCTTTCCAGATTGGCGGGGAGTGGTCGCTTTATGCCGGTGGGCGCCGCAAGCAGGAAACGCTTGAAGCGGAATCGCAGAGGCGCGCCTTGGGCCATGAGCAGCGGGACGCCCGGGAGTTGGTTGAGATGGACGTGCGTCAGGCCTACCTGCGTTGTCAGGAGAGCCTGGACCGCATTGCCCAGGAGGAGCGACGAGTCGCCTTGGCGGCGGAAGGCCTGCGCCTCGCCCATATCCGCTACGAAGAAGGCGTCAGCGTGCAGACCGAAATACTCGACGCGGCCCTGGCGCACAGCCAGGCTAAAAGCGCCCACGTGGGGGCTTTGCGTGAATATGCCGAAGCCCATAATGCCCTGATCCGCGCCGCCGCCCGGGACAGCCTGGCGCGGCAGTTGGCTTTGGAAGCCGATTAGTTGCTAATTCTGGCTACACTATAGTTTTGGTTATTCATTGAGCATTTTAAGCCACATCGCATCTATTTCTTCCAGCGTAAAACGCGTGCTGACGATAGAATGTTTTTCGGGACCGGGTTGGTATTTGATGTAGTTTGTCGCCACAATTGCGCCATCAGGCAGGACTTCCAATCCGGAGTAGGCATTATCACTACCGGCATGGCTGTGCATGAGCTTGATACGGTATTGCCCTTCCCTGCCATGGAAAAGATCATCGAAGGCGCCTACCCAGGCGACAAAGTGGCCGTGGGTAGGCGAGCCTTGGGCAGTATCACGGAAGACCGCGACAATACGCCCGTCCGGCGCATAGACCATATTGGGGCGGTGTCCAGTGTAGTTCCAGGATGCTGAACGCGCTTCAGACCACGTTTCACCACCGTCTTCGCTCACTGCCAAGGGCGATCGTCCCTGACCATTATAACGCATCAGCATGACGGCGCGTTGCTCGTCTTGTGAGCGAATAACCGCCGGCTGCGCCCAACGGGTCGGCACTTGCACAGCCACCTTTTCCGGGGTCCAACTCAGGCCGCCATCATAGGATTCACTCATAAAAACCACCGGTTCCACATTCTCATTCGCACTGGATGCCGGGTCCCGGCGATCACACCACATCACCAGGCGATTGCCATTATCAAAGGGCAGAATTGATTTGGGTGGGCATTCTGCCGCCAAACCGGTATCGCGCATCGGCGTCCAGGTTTTCCCGCCATCTTCGGAGTAAGCCTGGCGCAATCTACCCGGAAAATTTTGTCCGCCAAAGACAAATAGGCGTTCGACGCCGTCCGGATCGACCAGTCGGTGCATAGTCGGGGTGGTGACGCGCACCTCCCACCAGTTGGCGGGGGTTTCTATCATCGTCCACGACAACCCCCCATCATCACTGCGCGCCAACGGGCCCAGGTGACCTGCGTGGTTGATGGCCCAGGTCGCAAACATGGTTGTTCCGTCCGGCATCAACACCGTATCGACATGACCCTGGTATATGTCCTCCGTGCCGGCGGCAACGATGACATGGCGATCTGCCTCCTCCGAAATGTCTATGGTCGGTATGGTAATCGTGGGCGCCATCTGCGGCGCATCCTGCCTCACCGGCAATTCGTGACTACTCCAAAGCGCAATACCGTAGCGTCCAAATGCAATAGTCTCGCCGGTTTGTACCGGTTTCTGCAACGCTATACAGGGCTGGCCTGTCTGCTCCCCATGAATGCGATAGGGATGAAATGGCTCCAGCGCCACATACTCAAAACCTGACGCACGGAGATCGGCCGACTGATTGTATTGTTCGTTCAATGGGGTCAAGACGACGACATAACCGGGGGTGAAGGTTTCGAACCGAGCTCCTGTCTGGATAGAAGATTGCAGAAAGACGCGATGCTCCCGAAGCGCTTCAGGCCAGGTATTCAGGGTGTAATCCCGATCATGCCAGACCTTGGCGCCGGGTTCTACAGTTAATACGCTGTCCCCTTCCATCGGCGTCAACGGTGGTTGCGCCATCCCAGGCATGGACCCAGCGGTCATAGAGAAAAACAGCATCATCCACGTAAATTGCTGCATGACGGTATTGCCTCCTTTAATGTCTTGTTGCTGCTGTCCAATAAAATGCCTGTAAATGATACTATATCGGCATTCTAACAAGTAAGTTGATTGGACGGAGTTTGGGCGATGTTGATATGCTGGATCGGGAATGAAGTCAGAAATGCAGTATACAACATGGTCAAGGAGCACATGGTCGTATGTCAAAAGAAAATGCGCTGAAATTTTTGGCGTATACGGAGGCTAACCCTGACGTACAAGCAGCCATCAGTCGTTTGCGGGGAGAGAATACGCTGGATGAATTGGTGGCGATTGCTCGGCAGCACGGCTTTGACTTCAGCAAAGCGGAATATCGGGATGCCGTGGTGGCGATGTCGGAGGGGGCGTTGTCGGAGGAAGCGATAGAAGATACGGCCAGGTCGCTAGGGCTCGAACTAAAAAAATGGGGCCTGCCTACTGGTGGCGTCACCTGAAACGGCGTCTTCAATGCGTGAGACCGGGAAAGAGTGTCTTGGGGAAGATACAGGTGGTGTAATTCACCCAAGACCTGGTATCGGTATGTTCGTGGAATTCCCGATTAGTGGTACTTCTTTTCCGCCTCTTTGAAATAGCGAATCATCAGCGGTGGGCAGCCGTCGCAACCGTGTGCTTTGTGTTCGATTTTGTCGTTGTGTACGGTGTGCGGCAGTTCGGGATCGTTCAAAACCTTGTGTAACGGATCCTTCAGTACCGAGCCCAGTTTGTACTCGT
>SKJD01000053.1 GCA_007116095.1 Candidatus Hydrogenedentota bacterium | reverse complement strand
CAACGGCTCTGCGACACCTGCCGCGCGGGCTTTGAAAACGCGATGGACGACGACCTGAACAGCTCCGGGGCTCTGGCCGCAGTTTTTGATTTTATCCGCGACGCCAACAAGATGATGGATGCGCTGGAAGTTGGAGAGGCTGGCGGCAAGAACGCCTTGGCGCTGCTGGACAATCTGGACCAGGTACTGGGCATTTTCGCGCCGCAGGCCGAGGCGGAGGTTCCGCCGGAGATTCTCGCGTTGGTGCAGGAACGCCAGGACGCCCGCAAGGCCAAGGACTTCGCCCGCGCCGACGCCATCCGCGACGAACTTACCGCCCAGGGCTGGGTCCTGGAAGACACCCCGGACGGCCCCCGCGTAAAGAAGGGCTAAGACATCCGGTCCTGGATGCCTGCCTTCGCAGGCATGACGAGCTTGGGGGGTGCGGTTATATGGAGTAGCGCACTTCAGTGCGCGTTCTTCGTGCGGCAGCACGAAGGGGGGACGGTACAGTCTTGGGCTGACGGCACGGTCAGGGTGTTGAACGACGACAATGTAACTGCGCTTGGATTGCTGTTTCTGATTTTCTTCGTGCATTCGCACGAAGGCCGCAAACTAAAGTTTGCTACTCCACATAAAACGCGCACGAAGGCCGCAAGCTGAAAATTGCGATGCCCACATAAACCAATACAGCCCAGGCAAAACCCAGAGCGCTCAGATCGCTTCGATACAGGCGGGCTGATCGTTGGCCGGGCTGTTTACGACCGTGGCGACGGTATGGCGGGAGAGAAGTCCCGCTTCCGGCGGCGTAACCAGCGCATGAACCTCTTCCAGCGGCGTATCGGGATCGACCCAGGCGCGTTCCTCCTCCGGGCGCAGTATCAGCGGCATGCGATCATGAATATCCTGAAGGTCGTTGTTGGCCGCCAGGGTGAGGATGGTGAACGTGCACAGGGCGTTTCCGGAATCCGGATCACGCCATTGCGCCCACAATCCCGCCATCGCCATCGGCGTGCCGTCGGCCAGGTAGATGTAGTAGGGCTGCTTCGTTCCTACGGCCTTCTTCCACTCGAAAAAGCCGCTGGCCGGCACAATACAACGGCGGCTTTTGAATGAAGTGCGGAACGACGGTTTCTCGGCGGCGCTTTCTCCCCGCGCATTGATCATGCGGTTGCCGATGCTCGGGTCCTTCGCCCAATGCGGCACCAGCCCCCAGCGCAAGATCTGTGGCGCCAGCCCCGAGGCGGTATTTGTGTTGTGCATGAGCACCAGCACTTCCTGCGTCGGCGCGATATTGTAGCGCGCACCAACGCCATCCAGCACCCCCACCCCGAAGCGCCGTATAAATTCCTGGATCGTATAGGCCTGGGCAAATCGACCGCACATCGAACGAGACTCTCCACCGGTTCACAAACTTCACCAATAGCACAGACCTCATTCTACCGAATTAAGCGCAATGATATGAAATGACGATGCCGAACTTGCTTCATGCTGCGTTGGCATAACCGGCGCTGGATCGGATATGGTATCGGAGGTACCAATCATTCGATGATATTTAAGCAATAGCTATGGGGAGACTGAATTATGAATGCGATTGCTACCGGGCTTATTATGGTGCTTACACCGTTGAATCCGGGCCAGTTTGTGGCCACGGCCGGGGAATCGGTGGAATTGTTGTTTCAGTATGAGGAAGCTGCGGAGGAGACGACCTTCCTCTACCAAGTTCTGGACTACCGGGGGGAGCCGGTGCTAGAGGGTGTTGCGGAGCGACTTAGCGACACGCAGTGTACGGTTGCCTTGACGCTGGACGCCGGTTATTACGACCTCCATTTTCCGGAGGCGGAAGCTTCCTTCGGGATCATTGCGTTGCCGCCACGACCTGAAGACCGCGATCCTTTCTTCGGCGTGGACGCTGCCCTCACCTGGCTGGAACTTGATGACGCCATGCGCGAGGCGATGATTGTCCAGATGGAAGCCTTGGGCGTGGACATGGTGCGGGAGCGGATGGCCTGGACCAATGTCGAAGCAGAGCAGGGGCAATTTAACTGGGAGCCCGCCCGCCGCAAGGACAGTCTCCGCCAGAAGATGGAGGCCGCCGGCCTGAATATGCTGGAAATGTTCCATGACGCCCCGCCTTGGACGGGCAGAACGAACGCCAATCCCTACCCGCAGGACCTCATCGCGACTTACCACTCCTGGTTGGAAATCACCGGGCAGTGGGGTGAAGTCTGGGACGCCTTCGAGATTTGGAACGAACCGGACATTCACTTCGGCGGCTACTTGCCCGCCGACCAGTACAGCGCGGTGACGAAGGTGCTGAGCCAGGCGCTGCGCGACGGCGGCTTTGACGGCGATATCGGCGTGGGCGTCTTCACGCACCTCGCACCGCGTGATCAACTCGACAGATTCGCAGCGAGCGGTATGCTCGACGCCGGGCATTTTGTCGGCTTCCACACCTACGAACCGGTGCGGGCCGTGGCGCATCAGGTCGGGAAATACCGCGAATGGCTGGCGGCCTGGGACGAACCGGACACGCCCTTGTGGCTGACGGAATCGGGTTGGCCTTGGGACCGGGGTACTGAGCGGCCGAATCAGGACCAGGACGCCGAAAGCGCCCATATCAGCATTGGCAAGATGGTCGAGGCGCGGGCCACCGGTATCGAGCGGCATTTCGCCTTTGTCTATCCCTACTACGATGAAAACGACAACAACTTCGGCATGCTCGGCGCGGAAGGAACGCCGTTGCGGGCGGCCGGGGCTTTCGGGCAGATCGTGCGCGCCCTCTCGAACCGGGACTATATCGGCGACTGGGCGTCCACCCCGCCGGAGATCGACACCGCCCGGGTCTTTGCCGATGCGGACACAGCGGTCCTGGTGCTGATCACCCGAAGCACGTCGCTTGCGCTGAACGTGGACCTGGGCGTGGCGCCGCAAGCGGTGCGGGGGATCGACGGTCGGGCGCTTGCCCTGGGTGAAGATGGCGCCGTGCCCGTGCAGGATGGCATGGTCTATGTCTACCTGGACCGCGACGTATCGGAAGCACACAGCGCGCCCGACGCACAGACGATGGCCTGGTACGACCTGCAACAGAACGCGGTGCGCAAGACCTTGCCGGATTTTCCGGTGGTCTTGCAGGTCCTGCCGGAGCTCGATACCTGGAACGCGACAACCCGTGGCTATGTTGTCCCGGACGAGGGAGATACGCATGCCCTGCGGCTGCGGGTGAACAACCTCACGGATGCTGTACAGCGCGTAACGCTGCACCTGGAGGATGCCGACAGTGACCATGCGGTGGCGCTGGGTGAAGTTAACGTCCCGGCACTGGCCTATGAAGCCATCACCCACGACCTGGCGCTGCACGACTTCGGCGATTCCCCGCGCAAGGCGATGCGCCTGGTGGCGCGAGATGACGAAGGAGCGACGGTGGATCAGTTGCAGTTGGCCTTCACCCTGAAGCAGGACTTTGATACCGCCCTGGCAGGCTTCAGCTTCCGCGAAGCCCTGCCGATCACCGAGATGGATCGGTGGCAGTGGAATGCGCCTGCCGGTACGGACATGACTTACGAGATCGTCGGGGAGGACACCTGGCGTTGTAACATTGCCTTTGGCGAAAGCGATCGCTGGGCCTATCCCATCCTGCGTCTGCCGGAGGACAGCGAAGTCGCCCGTACCGAGGCCGTGCTCCTCGAAGCCCGGGTGGAAGCGCCGGCGGATGTGCGGATCATGATGACGATGCGGGACGGCACGACCTTCTACACCTCCGACCCGATCATCAACGACAACGGCGAATGGCATAGCGCCCTGATCTGGATAGATGACCTCGGGCTGATGTCGATAGGCGTTCCAGAAGACAGCGACCTGCAATTCCGCATCGAGGAAGTCGACCGCGTCCAGATCGGCATGAACAGTAAGGTGCAGGAGAACGTCCTGGAAGTGCGTAACGCCTGGCTGGTGGGCTCGGAGTAAGTATCGAAAGCGTTTTATTGCGGCGGGTCTGTGGGAGGTATGGCAAGTGACCTCGCGGCAGGCCCGCATTTTTAATGCGCGGGTGACTTAATATCCCGTGGGGAATGAATATACATGACAATGAACGACTTCACAACACAGGTGAATCGCTACAAGGACGAATTCTACCGCTACATCCTGCGGACCGTATGGGATTCGGGTGTTGCGGAGGATGTTTTCTCGAGTGCCGTGCTTGCGGCCTGGGAGAACCGGCACAAGTTCACGCCGGGGACAAACTTCCGCGCATGGATGTACCGGATCATCACCAATAAGTGTTTTGTGGCGAACCGGGAGATCAGCCGTACGCCCCAGCCACTCGATACCGTGCCGGAGGCGGCGCTGCTGGAGATGGACCGGGAGCCGGGTTACAGTGATCTCTTGCAAAACCCGGAGGCGGTGCTGGAGCAATGTGGTGAGGAAGTCTACATGGCCATGCGAAATCTCTCGACTGCCCAGCGGGCCTGCCTGTTGTTGAAGAGTGTCGAGCGCATGTCCTACAAGGAAATCGCGGAAATCCTGGACATTCCCCTCGGCACGGTGATGACGCACCTCTCCCGGGGCCGTGCGAAACTCCGCAAGGAGTTGTTGGACTACGCCCGCGAGCGCGGCATTGTCCGCGACGGACCCCGGTTGTTGCGCAAACCCGGGCAGCACACTACACCGAATGATATGGCCGAAGGTAACTCGCTATGAACGACAAATATACTGGAAGACAGAATGGGCCGGAGGTCACGGAAGAGAAACTCTGGATGGCCTACCTGGACGGCGAACTCAGCCCCGCTGAAGCCCTGCAATACGATGCGGAACTCAGCCCGGCGCAGCGCGACCGCCTGGCCGCGGAAATGCGTCTGGAGTCGACGCTGGGAGACGCGCTTCGGATCGACGCCGCGTGCCCCGACGCGGCCTGGGCTGCGACGTTGGACAAGCTGGCGGCGGCGGGAGCCCCGACAGCCCACGCTGGGCAGCGACTTGGTGGCCGTTGGCGTCGGCGGGTATGGCCCTTTCTGACGGCGGCGGCCGCGGTCTTGCTCGTCACGGTCGCGTATCTCGGTGTGCTCTTCATGCAACCGGAGCCGGCCTTTGCCATCAGCACCCCGGACCTGGAGGCTTTTGCGCAAAGCGCTTCCGTACCGCCAGACCATCCGGCCATCGCCGAACTCTTCGCGTCCCATGGCTTTGGACTGCAACTCAGCGAAATTGCCTCCGCCCAGCCTGATAATTCAAATTCAGTCAAATTGCTCGGCGCCTGCCACGTCCTGTGTCGGGGCAA
This sequence comes from Candidatus Hydrogenedentota bacterium, assembly GCA_007116095.1. Classification (GTDB taxonomy): domain Bacteria; phylum Hydrogenedentota; class Hydrogenedentia; order Hydrogenedentales; family SCBR16-9; genus SCBR16-9. The sequence goes on along the minus strand of SKJD01000053.1, from coordinate 407 downwards.
GGAACTCGTGCAGATACTCCTTAACTGCTGTGAGTATCCCGTAAAGCTAGTCGTGGCGCCCCGCGACTCCAAAGCTGGCGCGATGATGCTCGAAGGCGCACGCGGCGCACAAATCCGCGCCACCCGCGACATAGGCGAGTACCGTATCGCGCTGATCGGTGAGCATGGCCGGGCGGAACTTCTCGAACTCCTGGAACTCTGCACGGCTGACGGGGATCATGCCGCCCGTTAATCTCCCGCTGTGCGGAGGCGTGTTGGCGTTCGTGCCCTGCCCCAACATCGTGCTATCATATCGGACGAATTGAATCGCTGTGCGCTGCTGCAATAAGGTGGTGCGCAGCATTTTTATGGGCAAGAACGGTCTACGAGACAGCGGGGAAAGATACATGGCAAAGCAGGTGCTTGTT
>SKJD01000012.1 GCA_007116095.1 Candidatus Hydrogenedentota bacterium | reverse complement strand
CATGCCCTGCCGGAACACCGCTCCTTGATGAATGTGGCCTTCCGCCTGCCCAGCGAAGACCTCGAGAAGAAGTTCATCAACGAGGCGACCGCAGCGGGGATGGACGGCCTGAAGGGGCACCGCTCGGTTGGGGGCTGTCGCGCTTCGATCTACAACGCCATGCCGGTGGAGGGCGTCGAGAGCCTCTGCGCGTTTATGCGGGAATTCCAGCAAAACAACGGATAAAACACAGCATCGTATAGACATCACGCTGCCCGATACTGCCCCGCGTTTCTTTGGCCGGTTTGCCTCCTCTGGAAGCAAATCGGCCAATTCACCAATACGAAAGCAACAAACAGAAGGGTCCCCCCGTAATGCCTGCCTGCCCGGAAGTACAGCACAGTCCAGACACGCCTCTGCGTGTCCTGATCGCCGGTTGCGGCTACGTGGGTATTGCGCTGGGCAAGGCGCTGGCCACTTCGGGACACCAGGTCTGGGGCATGCGCCGGAATACGAGCGCGTTGCCGCCGGAGATCAGGCCGCTACAAGCGGATCTCGGGCAGGACATTCAGGATGCCGTGCGAAGCCAAGCCTGGGATGTGGTGTACTACACCGCCAGCTCCAGCGCCTACACGCCCGAGGCGTATGAGGCCGCCTATGTCACCCAGGTGACGCGCCTGTTGCATGCGCTGGAGGACCTGGAACAGCCGCCGAAGCGCTTCATCTATACCTCCAGCACCGGTCTGTACACCCAGCAGGACGGCGAATGGCTGGACGAAGACAGCCCGGTGCAGCCCACACGCTTCGCGGCCCAAGCCCTTCTCGAAGGGGAACAACGTGTTCACCAGGCCACGCTCCCCGGGGTGGTTGTGCGTCTAGCTGGCATCTACGGTCCCGGTCGCACGCGCCTGCTGGACCAGGCAATTTCGGGCGAGGCCCAGTGCATCGAGGAGCGTGTCGCCTGGCTCAACCTCATTCATCGGGAAGATTGCGCCGGCATACTGGCGCATCTGGCGACCTATCCCAACCCGGCCTCCTGTTACCTGGCCGTGGACCATTGCCCGGTCGAGAAAAATACCCTGTTGCGGTGGCTGGCGGCGGAGCTGGGCCTGCCTGATCCGCCGGTTATTCCGGTCGAGGAAGCGCCACCGTTGCGCCGTGGGGGAAATCGCCGCTACCGCAACCGGCGGATTCTGGAGACAGGCTACCACTTTCGTTACCCGACGTACCGGGAGGGCTATGCCGCGCTACTGGCTACCCATCGGAAATCAAGGGACCCGCACGCTTCCTGAATCCCCTGGGCTGTGGTCTTCCAGGTCTACCATGCTCCGGGCCAACCGGAAATCGATCACGGCAACCATGCATCTTGATACAATACCCGGCAAGGGACACGTTTCGCGCTGTCTCCTTGCCAAACGAAGTAATTCGTGGAGAAAACAGACGTGACGCCTCTTGGGGGAAAACATAAAAAAGAAAGCCGCTGGGCGAATTTCCCATTTGCGCCGAAGAAATCACCTTTTTTCTACGGATGGGTGATTCTGGCCATATCAATCGTAGGCACGGTGGCGAGTATCCCCGGCCAGACCATGGGCGTGGGCGTCTTCACCGACTCATTGCTTCAAGTACTCGGTCTGACCTCAATACAATTGAGCATTGCGTATGCTCTGGGCACCATCGGCAGTAGCTTTCTTTTGCCCTACGGCGGCTCGCTGATTGATCGCTTTGGGTCACGCAGTATGGCAGTATATTCCACACTCGGTCTTGGGCTCAGCGTCGCCATTCTGGGCTCCATCGATCACGTCACCAACGCCCTCTTTGGCGGACGCTTTTTATTCGTTATGGCGACCCTGGTACTCGTTTTCCTGGGCATGCGCTTTTTCGGTCAGGGGCTGATGACCATGGTCGCCCGGGTGGCCATGGGCAAGTGGTTCAACCTGCGCCGCGGGCTGGCCTCAGGCATTGCCGGGATATTCGTGGCCTTCTCCTTCAACGGGAGCATGGTGGTGCTGAACTACCTGGTGCAGGCCGTGGGCTGGCGCATGGCCTGCGTCATCCTGACCGGCATCGTCGGGGTAGGGGTCAGTTTCCTGAGCTGGCTCTTCTACCGTGACAACCCGGAAGAATGCGGCCTGAGCATGGACGGTAACATCAGCGACGAAAAACGGAACGCCATGGAATCGCGGGAAACGGTCATTTACAAGGACTTCACCCGGAGCGAAGCCTTGCGCACACTGTCGTTCTGGGCGTTTTCCTTGGGACCGGCCTTTAACGCCCTGCTGACCACAGCGTTGTTCTTCCACCTCTCGGCTCTGGCTGCGGAAAACGGCATCTCGCGAGACTATGCCTATGCCCTGTTCATCCCCATGCCCTTTATCAGCGTGCCGGTGAACTTCGTGGGCGGGATGCTCAGTGATCGCATTCCGATGAAGTGGTTATTATCCACCATGATGCTGGCCATGTTCCTGGGCACGATTGGGATGATTTTCATGAACGTCGTCTGGGGCCAGGCCCTGATGGTTTTCGGCTTCGGGTTCAGCGGCGGCCTCTTTGGCACCATCATCACCGTCGCCTTCCCCAAATACTTCGGGCGCGCCCACCTGGGCTCCCTGGCCGGCGTCAACATGTCCATCATTGTCTTCGCCAGCGCGATTGGCCCGGTCTTCTTGAGCGCCGGAGAAATGTTTCTGGGGCGCTTTCAGCCGACCGTCGTGCTGAGCCTGCTGATGCCAGTGTCCATTTTCCTGCTTTCGTTCATCGTAGACAACCCGCAGGATCGCTACAAGAACCTGGCGGAGTCGCCGGATTCCGGCAAGGCTTGAGCCGGCGCAGGACGCCGCAACAGGTAGGGCAGGCTCCACCAGAGTATGCCCAGGCTCAGCAACATCCAGAATACCCCCCAGACGATGGCGGGGATGCCGGTATGCTGGGCCAGCACCACGGCGTCACTGGGCAGGCTTGTCCCGGAGGTAGACACGGTATAGATATCCAGCAGGGCCTTCAGGCAACTCGTTATGCCAAGGCACTGCAACAACACCCGGTTGATCCAGGGCGCGGCTTTCCAGCCCAATAGCAGGAAGCCGATGGCGCTGAGCACAGAGAAGATAAAACCGAAACTGAAAAGCGGTCGCAGAAACAACACGGTGATGCTCAGCAGGACCATCCCCAGGGTAAAGCTCATATAGGGCGCCCGTTCGCTACGCTTGACGAGCAATAGCAGGCCAATGCCCCAGAGCATGCTGCCGAGGTAGCCCGCCGATGCGATCAAAACGGCGTTACCACCAACGACTACACAATGCCCGGAGAGATCATGGCGCAGGGCCAGCTCCACGACCCGGCCACCGGTCGCCCAGGCCATCAACGCATGGCTAAGCTCGTGAAAAAAGACGACCAACAGCTTGAAGGGGTAGACGAAGATCGTAGGCCAGACCACTATCACGGCCATACTAAGCATGAGCAGCGACAGCGCCTCGGTGTAGTCGAGCGCCTTACGCTTGAAGTAATCTCGTCCTGGAAGCCAGCTCCTCATACGACATTACTATTCCAGTTCAGCACGCGGAAAGGAGCCCAGCACCTTGAGCGTGTTGCACTCGTTGCGTAGCTCTTCCAGCACCGCATGAATCGCCGGGTCCTCCACATGGCCCAACAGGTCAATAAAGAACACGTACTCCCAGGCCTGTTGCTGGGAAGGACGCGATTCGATGCGCGTCAGGTTGATGCCCGACTTCGAGAAGGGCAACAGCAGCTTGTAGAGCGCTCCGGGTTTGTCTTTGATGGAGATGAGGATGGCCGTCTTGTCGTCTCCCGTCGGCTTCACCATCTGGCGCCCCACGACAAGAAAACGGGTGAAATTGTGTGCGGCGTCCTCGATATGCTCGGCGAGCACGCGCAGGTTATAGGTATCCGCGGCCAGCAGACTGGCAATGGCGGCGGCTCCGGGTTCCTTAGAAGCGCGGCGCGCCGCTTCCGCCGTACTGGAGACTTCAAACAGCTCGGCGTTCGGCAGGTTGGCCCGCAGCCAGTTGCGGCATTGCAGGAGCGCATTGTCCTTGGAATAGACCCGGGTGATCGCTTCTTTTTCGCTGTTGGTCAACAGATTCTGGGTAATGTGCAACATCACCTCATTGATGATTTTCAGGTCCGAGCGCATGAAGCGATCCAGCGTATCGCTGACGGCGCCGCCCATGGAGCTTTCCACCGGCACAATACCGTAGTCGATGCGGCCCCGCTCAACTTCGGTGAAGATGTCGGAGAAGGAGGGCAGGGGATGATAATCCGCCGAAACCCCGAATACCCGCATGGCGGCCATATGGCTGAAGGTGTCCTTCGGACCAAGGAACGCCACGCTCGTGGGTTTTTCCATGGCGCGTATGGCGCTGATGACTTCGCGGTAGATCGCACGGATGGCCGTTTCGTTCAGCGGGCCCACATTCAGTCTGGACAGTTTGTCAAAGACCGCTTTCTCCCGCTCTGGCACATAAAACGGGGCGTTTTCGCTTTTTTTGATCTCCCCGATCTGCAAGGCGCAGCTCGCCCGTTCATTCAACAACATTAGAATTTGTTGGTCCGCTTCATCAATGCGATTGCGTAATTCATCCAGGGTCAAAGCTCGAATCCCTTCTGCTTGCGGTTAACCTTGCATGTCATTGCCGTTTTATGAAATCCATAGGGTGAAGTTCTGATATTACCGCCAGGTCCATACATTATCGGTCATTTTTGAATCGTTTTTCCCATTTAGTAGATCGAGAAAGACTTTTTGTGTAAAAAATCCGTGATTTTTTTTTAATAAAACACCTGAAAATCCCCACATCGTCATGCCTGCGCAGGCAGGCATCCAGGCGCGTTTGAACGTCTACTGCCCTCGTCCATATCACCCGCCCGACCGCAGTTTAGGCAACGCTTTCAGCGTAGCGGAGGTGGTGGTATCGCTTACCCAGGGTAGGCCTTGCCCTTGTGGTCAAGTCCAACCCTGGGCTGTATTTAGCTCAGCTCCTTCGGAGCAACAATATCCTGTAACGCTGCGTCTTTGCGTTAAAAATTGGCGCGATATAATCATCCCTGATCACACTACCGTCAGAGTATCTGGTTCCCTGCCTTCGCAGGGATGACGTGGGTGGGAAACCCCACCCACGCGGGCGAACACAAGGTTCGCCCCTACGCTTCGTTGTGAATTGACAAGATCGGTAATATCAGAACTACACCCGTTATTTATTATTTCTCCACAATGTCCAGCGGCGCCATCTTGGCCATCAGGGTAGCGATGCGGCCGGTCTTGAAGCGGATGCGTACTTTCATCTTATCGCCGGTTCCGGATGTGTATTGTACCGTACCGATACCGAATTTGGCATGGCGGACGCAGGTGCCCAAACGCAACGCGCCGGGTGCGGTAACGTCCTTTGCCCCAGACACAGTCCCGTTGTCCGTGGAAATTGGACGCTGGGGCATCGTTTTACGCTTGGCCGGGTCGCTTTTGGCGGATGTTTGCGCTGCGTTACTTTTCTGTTGAATGCCGCGGGGCTTCGAGGCCGGTCTGGCGGTCGTCTGCGCCTGCGTACGTCGTGGACGGAGATGTTCCAGATTCTCCAGGCCAATTTCCTTGAGGAAACGCGACAACACACGGTCCTGGGTATAGCCATAGAGGGTGCGTGCTTCCGCCGCGGTGAGGGTCAGGCGCTTGCGGGCTCGGGTCATCGCCACGTAACAGAGGCGCCGCT
>SKJD01000056.1 GCA_007116095.1 Candidatus Hydrogenedentota bacterium | reverse complement strand
TGGGAATGATGACGACGCATAATGCGCAACTCATCTTCCGCGGGTGGATAACCAATTTCCACACGCAGCATGAAGCGGTCCAGTTGTGACTCGGGCAAGATATAGGTGCCCTCGTATTCAATGGGATTCTGGGTGGCAATGACCATGAACGGGCTGGACAAGGGGTAGGTCACGCCATCCATGGATATTTGGTATTCGCTCATCGCTTCCAGCAGGGCGCTCTGTGTCTTGGGCGGTGTGCGGTTGACCTCGTCCGCCAGTACGATACTCGCGAAGATCGGCCCTTTACGAAAAATAAAGTCGTTTATTTTGGGATCAAGCACAGAAACCCCCAAAATGTCCGAAGGCAGCATGTCGCTGGTGAACTGAATTCGGTTAAATTTACAGTCCAGAGAACGCGCGATACCATGAGCAATGGTGGTTTTACCGATGCCCGGCACATCCTCAATAAGCAGGTGCCCGCGTGCGAGTAGCCCGATAACACAAAGCTTGACGACCTCGTGCTTTCCGAAAACCACTTCTTCAATGTTCGCAATCAACCGCTGGATTTGTTCCAAAGGGGCTCCCTCCGCATCGTATTACACCTACATTAGTATCCGTACCGACGCCTCCGGGCATGTGCCCGCATGCTTGTCATTTATGGGTCTATACACTAAAACATCAGACTCGAAATATTAATTCATGTTTCAATAAAAAACAAAGTTCTGGAAATGCACACAATTCACCTGCGAGCCCAGTACCTACCGGTTCCGTTGCTTACAGCCAGCGCTCAAACCAGTCGTCGGCGATCTCCTGTGTTTCCGGCGTGATGCGATGCCCATCGTAATGCCCGAAATGGTCCAGGGCCCGGGAGGCCCCCAGCAATTTATAGACATTACTCGCAATACTGACCGCTTTTTGGGAGCTCTTCGGATTGTGAAACCTGGAATCCGCGAGGCTGTTGATGATGAGCAGGGCGCTTGGGGCCGCCAGGGACAGTATATGCTCCCAATCAAAGGGGTAGTCTTTCTTCTCCACGTATTTCAGGAGTTCCGGTAACAGCATGAGCTCCTCAGACGCCCAGCGTCCCGGGTGTTTGTCGGTTTCAAAGCGGGTAAAGCCACAACTCGCCACACAGGCCAATACACGCTCGTCAAACGCAGACAATAGCAGCGCATTGGCAGCACCCAAACCATGCCCAATCACGCCCATACGGGCTGCGTCTACCCGGCCCACTTCGCTCAGGGCATCCAGCGCGTACTGATGGTCCACCAGCATTTTTCCCCATAGCGACAAATTGGGGTAATTTTTCTTAAAGTTCTTGATTTCATAAGGCGCCGAACGGATTAAAACCCTTTCTCCGGCTGTAATACAATCCGGAGCCAGCGTGGCATACCCGAGCTCGGCATAGTGCCGTGCGAAATCCATACGCGGGTCACCGGAAATGCCCGCCGGTTCATCCTTCCCTTCCGGCGTCTCCTGGTGACAGCACAATATGGCCGGCACTTCATCACGCCCCTTGGGAATAAAGAGCCAGGCGCTGACCCTGTCCCACTCTTCCACGAAGTAGTTTACCCGTTGCTGGGTAAATCCTGGATGATCGGTATCGTCAATGATTTTCAGTTGTATATCCGGTTTGCGCTTGGGCAAATCCCCCAGAAGTCCTTGAATGGCCTCTTCCACCTGTCGGCGCATACCTCCCCATTCCATGGCCGATTTCAGTTTCTTAAAATCTATGCTTGCAACGGTTTCATTCATGCTCATTCCCATATATCCCAACCTTGGTCCTTGGATACCTAACAAACTTTCCCATACACTACCGGCTATCATGGTAGTTACCCATACGCGGAACTTCAAGTTAAGCCACGCAGACTGCTATAATGGCGAGATTCTAAAAGCAGAATTCTTATGGAGCTCACCGCAACGAGCCCCTGCAAAACCGTCTGAAATGGCTGCCATGTAAGGTACTGATGGAACGAATGTCACAGTCCACCCCCTCAGAAGAATCCACCCTGCAAGCGCAATATGAGCACTTGAAATCGGTCATTGAACACCACAATTACCGGTATTATGTGTTGGCGGACCCGGAAATATCCGATCAGGAATTCGACCGGCTCTACAAGGAACTGGAAGTCTTTGAGGCGGAACATCCCGAGCTGCGCAGCCCCGACTCCCCTACCCAGCGGGTCGGAGAACAACCCATACCCGGTTTCGAGACCGTTCCGCACCGGGTGCCCATGCTCTCCATCGGCAATACTTATAATGAAGGGGAGCTGCGCGCCTTCGACAGCCGCGTCCACAAGGCCCTGGGCGGCGAATCTCCAGCTTATGTCGTTGAATTAAAGCTGGACGGGGTAGCCATGTCGCTGCATTACGAAAATGGCCGTTTCCAGCGCGCCATCACACGTGGTGACGGGTCCCAGGGAGATGATGTGACCCAAAACGTACGCACGATTCGCACCGTTCCCTTTCGACTACGGGGTGACAGCATTCCGCCCCGACTGGAGGTGCGTGGGGAAGTCTTCATGCGCACCGGTGAGCTGGAACGCATCAACGAACTGCGAGAAAAGGCAGGTCTTGAGCCGTACAGGAATCCCCGCAACACGACCGCCGGGACGCTGAAACAACTTGATTCCCGGGCAGTTGCCGAACGCCGGCTGGAAATTTACCTCTATGAGTTGGTGCTGGACGACGAGTCCGTCCCGACCTTTGACACCCACTTCGACACCTTGAAGCAACTCCAGCATTGGGGACTGCCGGTGAATCCCCATTTCACCCGCTGTGAGGACATTGACGCGGTGATTGGGGTTTGTGAGGCATGGCAGCTAAAGCGCCGTGAGCTAGATTACGAGATCGACGGCATGGTCATCAAGGTGGATTCGCCTGCACAACGCCGCAAGCTGGGCAACACCGCCAAATCGCCGCGTTGGGTCATCGCCTATAAATTCCCGGCTGACGTGGCCCGCACCCGGCTATGCGACATCAAGGTGCAGGTGGGGAAATCGGGGGCGCTGACCCCGGTTGCCGAACTGGAGCCAGTAACTCTGGCGGGCACCATAGTGAAACGCGCCAGCCTGTACAATTTTGACGACCTCGCCAAGAAAGACCTACGGATCGGCGACACGGTGGAGGTGCAAAAGGCGGGTGAAATCATCCCCCAGGTCTTGCGCTATGTGCCGGAACTGCGCCCCGAAGGCGCCCAGGCCCTGACGGTGCCTTCGCATTGCCCCGTATGCCATACCGAGGCGCAACAGGACCCAGACGGCGTCTTTTTGCGCTGTTTGAACATGGCCTGTCCAGCGCAACTCAAGGAACGGCTGGAGCATTATGCCGCCCGCAAGGCCATGGACATCGACGGACTGGGCCCGGCCATCATTGAACAACTGGTCGATCAGGAGCTGGTGACGAATTTCGCCGACCTGTACGACTTGAGCCGGGAACAACTTGCGGGCCTGAACCGCATGGCTAAAAAATCCGCCGCCAATGTGCACCAGGCCATCGCCGCCAGCAAGGAGCGCCCGCTTAATCGCCTGTTATTCGGACTGGGCATACGCCATGTGGGCAGCCGAACCGCCGAAATTCTCGCGGAACAATACGGCAACCTGGACGCCTTGATGCTCGCCCCGCGCGATGAGCTTGTCGCCATCCATGAGATCGGTGAAATTGTCGCGGCGAGCATAGCAGATTTCTTCGCAACCCCTGAAAATCAGGAATTGGTGAAACGTTTGCGGGAGGTGGGCGTAAACTTTGAGGAACCCAAGGCGCAAAATTCGGATAGTACCGGGGACAATGCGCAACCATTGGCGGGCATGACCTTTGTGGTCACCGGGGTGTTGGATATGGGTTCCCGCACAGAGGTACAGGACCGTATCAAGCAACTGGGCGGCAAATGTACCGGTAGTGTGAGCAAGAAAACCGATTACCTGCTTGCGGGGGGAAATGCCGGCTCAAAACGCGACAAAGCCCAGGAACTGGGTGTGCCTATCCTGGATGAAGCTGCATTTTGCGCCATGATCGGCGATACAATGGACGATGAATAAAGGAATGCGATGAGTCAGCACAGCATTGAATGCCCCGCTGTATTGGATGAAAACACCGGAAAGACGTTGGTGCAGGAAGTTCGCAAACTTCCCCGCGGCGTTGACAGTTTGGTGCTGGATTTCAAGAACACGGAAGATATGGACGCCCTCGGCGGCGCCTGGCTCATCGAAGCATCTCATTACCTGCGCAAGCGCAGTGTATCGATCCATCTGGAGAACTACCACGATGATATAGAATCGTTGATACAACTGCTGGAGCCGGCCCTGGAAGCGCCCGCAGACACCCGTCCCCGTGATATCAATATGTTCGAAGATATCGGCGGGGTGACCATCTCGGCGCTCAAGGAACTGCGTGAGTTTTACGATCTCACCGTCGATGCCATTTACTGGACGATCCTGGCGCCGCTGGAAGGCCGGGGCTTCCGCTGGGGTATTTTCGTCGACGAAATTAATGAGATGGGTGTCCGGGCTATCCGGATCGTCTGCCTCATGAACTTCCTGCTGGGTCTCATCATCGCCATGCTCTCCGCGGCCCAGGTGGAGGCCTTCGGCGTGCAGCTCTGGGTGGCGGACTTCGTCATGATCGGTTTTGCCCGCGAACTCGCGGCCATCATGACGGCCGTGGTAGTCTCAGCACGTACCGGCGCAGCCATCGCCGCCGAGCTGGCCACCATGAAAGTGCAGGAGGAAATAGACGCACTGCGCGGTATGGGCCTGAACGTCGCCCAGTTTTTGGTGGCGCCGAAGCTCCTGGCGCTCATCGTGGTCCTGCCCTGCCTCGTTACCCTTGGCCTAATCTCAGGTGTGATGGGGGGCGCATTCTGGGGGGTCTTCGTGCTCGAATTCCAGCCTTCGGTATGGTTCAATCAGACGATGAGCGCGGCCCACTTTGACGACTTAATGCAGGGCATGTTGAAAACATTCTTCTTCGCCGTCGCCATCGTCATGATCGGCTGCCACAACGGCCTGCGTGTGACCGGCGGCTCCCGGGGGGTCGGCTTGATGACAACCCGTGCAGTGGTTATGGACATTTTCATGCTGATCAGCATTGATATCGTCTTTGCCGTCATCTTCTATTACATGCTGGATTAGATTATATGCGCCACGACGCAAGACCGCGCATCAGGAACTTTGCAACCCAAGTCTTGACACGATTGAATGAAAAGACGGTATGACTAATTTCGCAGAAAAAAATAAGGCTTCCAGGGATCAAGAACCCATCATCAGCGTCGAGCACCTGGTCACCCACTATGGGGATCTCAAGGTTCTGGATGATGTGTCTCTAGATGTGATTCCGGGCGAGATTTTCGTCATTATCGGAGGCAGTGGCTGCGGTAAATCCACCCTGCTTAAGCATATGTGCGGCCTGCTACGGGCCACCTCCGGGAAAATTATTTACCAGGGCAAAGACATCGCCAATATGGACGAAGAAGAGCTTTCCAGCATGCAACAATCCATTGGCATTGCCTTTCAGTCCAGCGGGCTCTTCAACTCCATGACAGTGGGCGAGAATATAGCCATGCCCCTGGTGGAATACGGCAACGTGGAAAAGGCGCTGATTGATCCCATCGTTAAGTTTAAGCTAAGCCTGGTCGGATTGGCGGCGGCCCAGCACAGTATGCCCAGCGAGCTGTCCGGCGGGATGCGCAAGCGTGCGGGATTGGCCCGGGCCATCGCCATGGATCC
>SKJD01000356.1 GCA_007116095.1 Candidatus Hydrogenedentota bacterium | reverse complement strand
TCGAAGTTGCTGATGGCGCGTCGCAAGTCCCGCTGGACCGCCCCCAGGTCTTCGGTGTTGATCTGCGCCGTCACACTCATAACGTTCTTCCCGTTCACCCGGTGAATGGAGTTGGGACTAAAGCCTTTCTCGAAATTCACCAGCCGATTGAGCGGAATAAGACGGCCATCCTGCCCCATCACAGTAACATTCTCCAGGTTCGCCCGGCTGCGCCGGTCCTCTTCCTGGAATTGCGCCCAGACCGGAATCTCCCGGGAACCTTGTTTCATGTAAGGCAGGCGGGCGCCGCGCAGGGCCGCATCCACGGTCTGCGCTATGGCAAGCGGGCTGACCCCGGCGCTCCGGGCCAGGGGCTGGTCAATACGCACCCGAATTTCCTGCTCCTGGCGCTCCTCGTCAGTGAGCACCTCTTGCATGTTCGGCAGTGACTCCATCACCAGCTTCATGCGGTCGGCGTATTCCTGAAGTGTATCGATATCATCGCCGCGCAAACGCACTGAGACTCTACCCTGGGTGCCACTTTCGCCGGTGTCCGTGCGGGCAAATTTCAGCTCGGCCCCGGGTAAATGGCGCGGTAGCCGACTGGAAAGTATCTGCATTACCTCATCGGTGGTGTATTCCGGCCTGTTCCATTCCGGGCCGTCGTCCGAAGTATAAAGGTATATATTGATGGTGCCACTGGTTGCGGCGTGAAAGGTCATGATGTTTTTTATACCGAGTTCTTCACGCTGCTCATCGATTTCGTGGATGAGCATGCCGAACAACTCACGCGCCATGTCCATGCTGTAGTTCTGGTCCATTTCCACGTCCAGGCGCACTTCACGGGTATCCAACCGCGGCATGTCCCCCATGCCCACCTGCCGCATGGGGATGAAGACCGTTACAAGGATGATGGATGTGAGGATCAGGATTGCAGCCAGACGTTGCCGCAGGAGCATGTTCAGCAGGAATGCATAGGAGTCGATGATCCATTGCACGAGGTGAATCCGAAACAGGAACCTATAGAATCGTCTGGGCTGTGGCCGCTTATCTGGCGCAGGCTTATCCGCGCGTTCTCCAGTTTCTGTGTCGGGACCTGGTTCCTCTGTATTCAGTCCCAACCGTCGGGAAAGATACCCGAATATACCCCCGCCTTCCAGCCGCATGCGGCTCATCGTCAAGGGCACCACCGTCAACGCCAACACGAGGCTGCCCGCCAGCGCCATGATCAGCGGTAAACCCAGCTCGGCCATAAAAATGGACATCTGTCCGCTTTCCATGAAATACATCGGCACGAAGACTACCCACGTCGTAGTTGTGGAGGCCAGAATGGCCAGGCCCACTTCACGGGCGCCTCGTCGGGCGCTCTCAAAGGCGTCGTAGCCCAGCCGGCTGTTGCGGATGATATTCTCTACCACCACAATGGCATTGTCGACCAGCATCCCGACCACAATAATCATGGAAACCATCGAGACCAGGTTCAACGTCAGGTTGGCGAAAAACATGAAGACCAGCGAAACGACCAGGGAGGTCGGAATGATCAGCGCCACCAGGATCGTCGGGCGTATGCGGTGCAGGAAGAGAAAAAGTACGATGAGGGCCATGGAGGCGCCAAACAGCCCCTCCATCATCAGGTTGTCCAAAGCGCTGGTGATGAGTTCGGATTGATCAAAAAACACCATGCGCTGGACCTGCGAAAACATGGGCAACTCCATGATTCGCGTCATTTCTTCTTCAACAGCGCGGCAGGTGGCGACGGTGTTCGCTTCAGACTCCTTGGTGACCATTACAATGGCCCCCTCCATACCGTCCAGCGCTACATAGCCCTCGTCACCACGGGTCGCAAACCGTACTGTGGCAATATCCCCCAGGCGCAAGCCCGCGGGATTCAGCACAATCTGCTCAATGTCGTTCAGGCGTCGATATTCTCCCTGCACCCTGACATAGTACTTCCGGGTCCCGCCGGCCAGCTCTCCGGCAGACAGGTTGATGTGACCTTCCCGCAGAATCTGGATAACCTCCGCCAGCGCCAGGCCCATCGAAGCCAGCACATCCTGATCGAACTCAACCACCACATCCTTCTCGCGGTAAGCCGACTGAATCTGGACATCCGCCACGCCATCGATCCGGCGCAGGCGCGGTTCCACATAGGTGCGCAGGGTATTGAGAAACGCCTCCTGATCCCCCTCGCTGAACATGCCAAAGGCTGCGATGGGAATTGAGCGTGAGCTGAAGCGCTGGATGAACATCTGTTCCACTTCGTCCGGCAGCACCAGCTTGAGACGCTCCATGCGATCCCGTACTTCCGCTGTCGCGAGCGTCATGTCGGTGTCCATGTCAAACACCATGCTGACAAAACAGCCATCACTGTTGGATACCGTGCGAATACGCCGCAGTCCGGAGACCGTGCGAAACTCACCCTCAACCGGTATGGCTATCTGCTGCTCCACCTGCTCGGGCGAAGCGCCGGGGTAGGGAATCTGACAACCGATGAAGGGCTCGTCCATCTCGGGCAAAAACTGCACCGGTATCCGATACCAGGAAATCATGCCCAGCAACAGAAACGTGATGCTAAGCATAATCACCGTAATCGGTCGATTCAGTGCTATGTCCGGCAGGGACGGGATATTCATGCCACACTTTCCCGTTTCGTTTCGCCAGGTGCTGCCGGACCTTCAGGCGCTCCGGGCGCTCCGGGCGAATTGGGGGATTCGGGCTCTTCCGGCGCTTTCGGGTCGCGTGCGAAGAGATCGTAGGCCATCGGGATAATCAGGAGCGTCAGAATGGTTGCGGAGACCAACCCGGACATCACTGTGGCCGCCATGGGCCGACGCATCTCGGCTCCAGAACCGGAGGAGAGAATCATGGGAATCAGGCCGAGCACCGTGGTCACGGTGGTCATCATGATGGGTCGCAGGCGCACCATCCCGGCCTGAATAATAGCCTCGCGCTTGACCATCCCCTTGGCGCGCAGTTGGTTGATGTAGTCCACCAGGACAATGGCGTCATTCACCACAATCCCGGCGAGTACAATGCCGCCAAGAAAGACCATCACGCTCAGGTCCAGGTTCAGCAAGAACATGGCGTAGATCACGCCGATAAAAGCCAGGGGCACACTGAACATCACCAAGGCCGGGTGCCAGATGGATTCAAACTGGCAGGCCATGACCACATAGACCAGGAACACCGCCAGCAACAGGGCGAACTGCAGGCTGGCATAGGCCGTCTGCAACTCGCGGTCCTGCCCACCCAACTCGAAGTAATAATTCGCTGGCCGGGGGATTTCGTCCACAGCCTGGCGAATATCCCGCGACACCGCCCCCAGGTCGCGACCGGAGACATTGGCGGTAATGAGTACGACCTGGCGCTGGTCAACCCGGCGGATTTCACTCGGCCCGTCCTGGACGGATATTCGCGCCACATCCCGCAACGGAATCGGCGGGCCGCCCCCTTCCGCGACCGACATACGTATCAGGTCATCACGGCTGGAGAGCAACTCCTGGTCCGTCCGCACGCGAATGTCCACCCGCTCGCCCCGCTGACTGAAGCGCGTGGCCACATCCCCCTGCACTTCGGTGCGCACCCGCTCGGCCACCTGATTCGGTGAAAGCCCCCGGGACGCCAGCAGTTCCCGGTCCATTTCGACAATGATTTCCGGGTAGCCCGGCTTGGCGCTGAGGTCGGCGTCCTCCACACCCGGGACCGCACTTATTATTGGCAATGCATTTTCGCCCAGACGCCGGAGCTGCTCGAGATCGTCGCCTACGATGTGCAACTCAACGGCCGTCTTGAAGGTGAACATCGTCGGCAAAGTAAAGGTGATGTCGTCACTGCTCACCGCATGAATTTCCTGGCGCAAGGACTCAATGATGGCGTCTTGCAGGTGGGCGTTTTCTTCGGGATTTTTCAGCAGGATCGTGAATTCGGCGACGTTTTCACCCCGGTCCGACTGTATCCGCGCCCCTTCCTGGCCGATCTCCACGGTTACCGAGTCAATTTCCTCACGGCGCTGGATCAACTGTTCTATCCGCCGGGCGCGTTGCTCGGTCTCCTCCAACCGGGTTCCGGGCAAGGCTTCCATCCGGATGCCAAATTCACCCTGGCTCACCGGGGGAATCAATTCACGCCCCAACTCCATCGCCACAAAACCGGCATGCACCGCCACGCCCAGCACAATGAGCAAAAACACGGCATTGAAACGCAGGGCAAATAGCAGGGCCTGTTTGTAAATCCCGCGAAAACCCTCGAACAAGATATTAAATACCGTCAATGGCAGCCAGAACACGATGCGGAATGCGTGACCGATAAGAAATACCAATCCGCCGCCAACAATCCCCAGACCAAAGAGCAGGGTTACCCCCATCAGCGCCAGGGTCTGTAAGAACAGCTGACAGATGAAGAGTACGAGCAAGAACGGCGACAACAAGAGGACGCCGAAGCCTTGCAGGAGGTGGAGGAACGTGACCCGGCTTCGCAGTCGGCTGACCGTAACATAGATCGGCGCAAAGGACTCGTCCATGATGTCCGACACCCGTTCCGTAGCATAGCGCACCGCGATAGCCGGCATCCGTAAAACAGCCTGGCGACGACTTTGCGCGCCGCTCCCGCGCGCTTCTTCCATGGCGCGCGTCACCCAGACGACCTGTTTGTCGCTTTGCAAGGCAACGCCACGGCGAGAAGCGATCAGCGGGATAAGGTTCAGCGCGACCAGCAAAGAGGCGAGGAGCGAGAAGGTAACCGCGAGCGCCAAGTCTCCAAAAAGCTGTCCGGCAATACCTTCCACAAAAGCGATAGGCAGGAAGACGGAAATGGTGGTCAGGGTCGAGGCCGTTACGGCGCTGCCCACTTCTTTGGTGCCGCGTTCTGCGGCATCGACAATATCATCGCCCTCCTCCCGACATCGGAAGATACTCTCCAGCACCACAATGGAGTTGTCGACCAGCATCCCGACCCCGAGCGCCAATCCGCCCAGGGACATGATGTTCAAGGAGATGTCCCGCATAAACATCGGCACAAAGGTAGCCACCACGGAAATCGGGATAGCGATTCCGATGATCATCGTGGTGCGCAAGTCGCGCAGGAAGAGGAAAAGCACCATCAGCGCGAGCAAGCCGCCCAGAACCACCGCTTCGCGGACTTCGTCAATAGAGTCGACAATGAAACGGGATTGATCACTGATGATCGCCATTTCTATATTTGCCGGCAAGCGATCCAGCAAGGTGCGGCGCATGGTCTGCATCCGGGCAATCTCTTCCGCATCCGGCTGCCGCATCATGGTGTACTCGGTCATCAGGCGGGAGACATTCTCGAAGAAGCCCATCGGACGCTCGAAATTCAACAAATCCTTGATGCGGTTCGCCACCTGCACCGTATTCGCATCGCCCTCTTTGAATATTTCCAGGGCAACCGCTTCACGCCCATTCCTATGTACGATGGTCTTGCGATCTTTCGTCCCCATGAACACATCGGCAAAGTCGGAAAGCATGACCAGGTTGCCATCAGGGGCGGTAATCAGGCTCTCGCCGATTTCGCTGACGGTCTGAAATTCATTGAGCGTACGCACCAGGTATTCGGTGCGCCCTTCGATGAGCCGGCCACCGGAAAGATTGATGTTTTGCTGGGCCAGACTGTTTACCACCTGCTCGACGGTAAGCCCCAAACCCTTGAGGCGCTCGGCGTCCACGAGCACCTGAATCTCCGGCTCCTGCCCCCCTTTCACCGCTACCTG
>SKJD01000407.1 GCA_007116095.1 Candidatus Hydrogenedentota bacterium | reverse complement strand
TGGCCAAATTTTCCGGGCTCGGTTCCAGGTATACCGTCGCACTGCGCAACTGCGCCACCACATCTCGGGAGACCCCCGCCGCCAACTGCACCAGCAGTTCCTCATGCACCAGCCGGATCGCATGGACCCGAAAGCGCTTGCCCTGGGCCGCGCTTGCGCCGCGACACCACACCCAGTCCAAGCCGACTTTACACAAATGGGTAAGCTGCGCCTCATTGAGCACATGCTTCAGGCGCAACTCGCGGCTCGGCGCCTTGACCGAGCGCACCGTCGCGATGGGTATGGCGTCATCGGGTAACATGGCAAACGCGGTAGTGACGGTGTGTGTTATTCAATGATTTCAAGATGGGCCTGGATGTCGTTCTTGGCCGCAGCCGAACTTACCAACTGGCGAATCGCCTTGGCGGTCCGGCCGCTTTTTCCGATGATCCGGCCCATGTCGTCCTGATGTACCCGCAATTCATAGCGATGTTCGCCGTCTTCTTCGGTCTCGGTGACCGTCACGGCATCCGGATTCGCTACGAGCTTGTGGGCGATCAACTCTATTAAGTCTTTCATGCAGGCCTATTCTTCCGCTTTTTCTTCGGAATCGGCGGCGGCTTCAGGCGCATCCGCCGGCGCTTCAGCAGCTTCCGGGGCTTTTTCGGCAGGCGCTTCGGGCTCTTCATCCTTCAGGGGCTGCGGGGCGTTGAAGCCCTTGTCTTCCACCACACCACCGGTGACCCGCGCCACGGCGGCTTCGGGTTCGGGGCTCGTATTGTCATGGAAGTGCTTCATCACGCCGAGCTTGCGCAGCACGCTGCGGGCGGTGTCCGAAGGCTGGGCGCCTTTGCGCAGCCATTCCAGGGTCTTGTTTACATCCACTTCCGAGACCGGCTCCGGTCGTGCGCAGGGATGGTAAATGCCCAGGTTGTCAATTTCCGGGCCGCGATCACGGTGCCGTGAGTCGATTACTACGATACGGTAATAGGGCTCGTGGGTGCGTCCACCCCGTCTCATGCGAATTGCTGTCGCCATCGATTTCCTCTGTTTCTGTCCGTCCCAATACGTGGTATTGGGTTATCGTGTTTCAAGCATATAGTAGGTGCGATTGTTATAGAACAAACGCCACACCGCCTTACAGCCGCACAAAGCAGTGTTACGTTTTAATAAAGTCAATGTCTGCCAAGCGCGTGTGCCCCTGGCCTGGACTGGCCTAGCCCAGCCCGGGCGGCATGCCCGGCGGGGGCTTCATCCCCTTCAGCATTTTCTTGCCCTTGGCGCTCTTCATCCCCTTCATCATCTGCTTCATCATCTTTTTCATCTTGTTGAAGTCTTTGAGCAGGGCATTGACGTCCTGGACCGTGGTGCCGCTGCCATTGGCAATGCGCCGGCGGCGGTTGCCGTTGATGAGCTGCGGGGTCCGGCGTTCATGTGGCGTCATCGACAGGATAATGGCCTCGGTGTACTTGAGTTCGTCCTCGGCCATGTCCATGCCCTTGGGCATCATCTTGCCCATGCCGGGAATCTTGGCCATCAAGTCGCCCATCGAGCCCATCTTCTTGATCTGCTGCATCTGCTGCAGAAAGTCTTCCAGGTCCCACTTGGCTTTGCGGACCTTCTCCTGGAACTTCTCCGCCTGGTCCTTGTCCACCACCTCCTGGGCCTTTTCCACGAGCGAGACAATGTCGCCCATGCCCAGAATCTGGTCGGCCATCCGCTTGGGGTGGAAGGGGTCCAGCGCGTCCAGCTTTTCGCCGGTACCGACAAACTTGATCGGGCAGCCGGTCACCTGGATCAGGCTGATCGCCGCGCCGCCCCGGGCGTCGCCATCCATCTGCGTGAGGATGACCCCCGTCAGCGGTAGCGCGTCGTTAAATTGCTTGGCCGAGTTGACGGCGTCCTGACCGGTCATGGCGTTGGCGACGAAGAGGATTTCGTGCGGCTTCACCTGGTTGGCGATCTGCCGCACCTCCATCATCATCTCGTTGTCCACGTGCAGGCGGCCCGCCGTGTCGATGATAATCGTGTCGCAGCCGCGCATGCTCGCTTCGCCCTTGGCCATCAGCGCGATGTCCACGGGGTTGGCGTGCTCGCCCAGGCTGAAGCTCTCGACTTCCGCCTGCTTCGCCACCACTTCCAACTGCTTGATGGCGGCGGGACGGTAGACGTCGGCCCCCACCAGCAAGGGTTTATGGCCCTTCTTACGGAGCATTAACGCGAGCTTGCCGGCGCTGGTCGTTTTACCTTGCCCTTGCAGGCCCACCATCATGATAATGGTCGGGGGTGCGTCGGCCTTCTCCAGCGGTACGTTCGAGTTCCCCATCAGGGAAATAAGCTCGTCATGGACAATCTTGACGATCAGTTGGCCGGGGTTGATGCTTTGCAGCACCTCCTGACCCAGCGCCTTCTCCTGTACGTCGGCGATGAACTGCTTCACCACCTTATAGTTGACGTCGGCTTCCAGCAGCGCCAGGCGGATTTCCTGCAGCCCCTCCTTCATGTTCGCTTCGGTCAGGCGACCCTGCCCGCGCAAATTCTTGAAGGCGGCTTCCAGTTTTTTCGTCAGATTTTCAAACATACGTGACTCGTGACACTCCTTACACGGCGTGATACGCGATCAGGCAAACGCCCCGACCTGTTCTGGTGTGGGGGAGGGCATAAAGACCTATGCCACAAAGACATACCCGACCCCACGTCCGCCAGGGGGCGGGGCCTGGTCCGGCGCGAATGCCGGATGATACAGTACGAACAGGCAGATCGCTATCCTGCAAAGCGGAACTTTAACATATTTACAGCAAAAGATACAACCCGACCGCGCTGTACATTCCCGAAATTCCGCCCTCGTGAAGTGGTCTCCAGGCTATCGTGTATAATCGGAGACTTTGGTCTTGGAAGCCGTGTGAGGAGATGCATTTTGCTGTATTACTTTGATCTGGCCGGGGTCGCGGTTTTTGCGGCGAGTGGGGTGTTAGCGGCGCGGGACCGGAACCTGGATATCTTCGGCATTCTGATTGTGGCGACGCTCACGGCGATTGGCGGCGGCACCTTCCGGGATTTACTGCTGGACCGGCACCCGATCTTCTGGATTGTGGATACCTGGTATCTGTTCGTCATCATCACCGCAACGGTATTGACGGTCGCATATCTGCGCTGGCGCGGGGCGGTGGGACCGGCGTTTCTGGTGGCGGATGCGCTGGGACTGGGCCTCTTCGCCATCTACGGCGCACAATTGACGTTGGCGGCCGGGCACTCGCCGATCATCGCGGTGATCATGGGAACCATGACTGGGGTGACCGGCGGCGTCTTGCGGGACGTCATCACGGCGAAAGTGCCGCTTATACTGCGCAAGGAAATCTACGCCACCGCCGCCATGGCCGGCATCGTCCTCTACCTACTCCTCCAGCGCATCGGCCTCCCCGACAAGCCCACATTCCTGATCGGGGTCTTGGCCGTTGTCTTCCTGCGCCTCTTCGCCATCCGCCGTGGAGTTAACCTCCCCGTCTTCCACCGCGACTGAGCCACGACACAAGGCAGGCACGGGGACCCGCCCCTACAAGCATGACGAACGTGGGCGGTGTTATCCGGAGTAGCGAAGCTCGCTTCGCTCCCTTTGCGTTGTATAGGGAGTAGCAAATTTTGGTTCATCTGGAATTTGTGTCCTCCGTGCGGATGCACGAAGGGGGGGGGCTGACGCAACCGACCAGATCGCCAAGCCGCGCCTGTCCGAAGCGCCTGTCGCCGTCAACGCCGCGGCGTAACGGCGCCCCCGGCTTGGGACCGGACTTGCACGCCCAGGCCTCGTAGCCCCGTGTGCGCCTTGGGCGCAGCACAACCGATGAATTCTGGGCGAATAAATAGAATAGAACCATAGAGCAGGATTTTTAAAGTAAGCATTTTTCTTATTGTAGTGGTTTATTGTGGTGTAGAAAACCCCGTAACGGGGGCTGCCAGGGGCGGAGAGCTAAGCCATGCAACACTTGCTATGCGGGCGCTACACGATGTGTACCACAGTTGAACGCGCCAAATGCCACGCATCTCCTGGTGAGTGGGCTATGAGAAAACGGAATTAATAATAGATTTAGTCAGAACGTCAGCTAATTAGATTCGGCATTATATAAAATAGAAAAACGCTTGTATTGGACGGTTTCGGCAGGCTGTATAATTATTGGACTCCTCACAAAAATTTGCTGTATAGGGCCAACACAAGGTTGGCCCCTTATGGTATAACATCGCTTACTCCGGGAGAAGGCTGCTACGCTTCGGGTGGGACCGGGGGGACTGCGTCGACGTCAAGCGCTTCTGTGTTTACCGGAGAATACCCCCCCCCAGTACGAGCGACGCCCCGCGGCCTGCCATGGCGACAAGCGGCGCCGTGTAGGGGCCGCTGAAGATCAGAATGACCGGCAGCCACATAAGGGTGTCGAAATACGCGCCGACCATGCCCTGGACAGCGTGTACAGGACATAGGGCGGCAGCGCCCCGACAAACACGCAGTACCCCAGGAGCTTCTTTTTCCATTTCATAAGCCTCATGCTCCTATGCCTCAAGGATTTTACAGCCGTGCTGGACGCCATGCGCTCTGAGACGACCGGAATAGCCGTCCGAAGCCCGCCGCCTTAGCAAACACGGTGCCAACACGGCGCGCTCGTTATAGCACAGCTATCCTGTGAATGTAATTCAACGTTGAAGGCTGCGAGAACTGAGTTATCTCCTTGACATGCGCTATAATTGCAGCTACAATAAATTTAATATTGAAAATGGTAATAAAGCGCTGAATGGAAATCGCAGGGGGATCATGTCATGAAGCGTCCATCGTATCCAATTCATTTTACGAGCATTCTGTTGTTGACAATGGCGGTGCTGACAACAGGATGTCCGCAGCCCGAAGAGCCTATTGTCGTCCCCGATGTGGTCGGCATGGCCCAAACGGCGGCCGAAGACATCATTGTAGCCGCAGGGCTTGGGGTCGGCGCGATAACTGAGCAAGAACACCCAACCCTATCCGCCGGCGAAGTTATCAGCCAGGCTCCTACAGGGGGTACGGAAGTAGACGAGAATAGCGTTGTCGACCTCGTCATTTCGCTGGGCCCCTCCGGTGCGGAAGGTGAGGGCGAGGGCGAAGGTGAGGGCGAAGGCGAGGGTGAAGGCGAGGGCGAAGGTGAAGGCGAGGGCGAAGGTGAAGGCGAGGGCGAAGGTGAAGGCGAAGGCGAGGGCGAAGGTGAAGGCGAAGGTGAGGGTGAAGGTGAAGGTGAAGGTGAAGGTGAAGGTGAAGGTGAAGGTGAAGGTGAGATGCCCGATTTCATGGCCGCTTTCCCGACCCTGGACGACCTGATTGCGGCGTACAACGCCATGTCGGTGGACCTGAATTTGCCGGCAGACCTGACCTCGGATGGCTTGCCGCAACTAGCCAGCCTCGGCCTGATCCACTCCGCGATTCACCAGAACGACGGCAGCATCATCTGGGGCGCGACCCTGAATGCCCTGGAACTGAACTACATGCGGTTGGTGGAGGAGGTGGAGGCGGAGAAACTCGGCGATCACAAGATTCTTGTGGCCGCGATGCTTGCCATCAGTCCTGATATGCAGAACTGGCTTATCTATCACCTGGTTAATGAAGAAGGCATCGTGTTGACCGGCGATTACGACGCGGTATCCTGCGACGATACCGGGCAGTGCATGCCCGCCATGGACGGCGCCAAGGCCCTGTGGGAAAGCTACCTCGTCTTCG
>SKJD01000343.1 GCA_007116095.1 Candidatus Hydrogenedentota bacterium | reverse complement strand
TGGGCGCCGGGGGTGGGGGATATGCCTGGGTGTAGTAGGCAATTTCCAGGGCGCGGATCAGCCGATCACGGTCTTTCAGGTCAGTGCTGTTGTGTTGGTTGGGTTGCAGCGTGCAGAGGGTCTGCTGCAACGTTTCGGTTGATTTCTCAGCAAGACGCGCTCGCAACGCCGGATTCTCCGGGGCCGCCACCATCCGGTAACCCTGCAACACCGCTTCGATATACAGGCCCGTGCCGCCCACCAGCACGGGCAAACGTTTTGCCGCCCAAAGCTGTTCCAACACCGCAAAACAGTCCTGCTGAAACTGAAAGACGCTGTATTCCGCATCCAGATCGACGCAATCAATGAGGTGGTAGGGGATGGATTGCCCGTCCAGCGTATATTCCGCCAGGTCTTTCCCCGAGCCGATGTCCAGGCCGCGGTAGACCTGCCGGGAGTCTGCCGAGACGACATCGCCGCCCAGTCCGTGCGCAAGCCGCACGCCCAGTCCGGTCTTGCCCGAGGCGGTCGGCCCCAGCAGGACCAGTACATTGCGGGGCGGCTCGGGTGCGGTTGATGACATGACGTGTTCTTGGTCCTTTCCGGCAAAGGTATCTGCGCCATAGGGTATTCCGTGATTTTTGCGTATTGTACCCTGCATGCCCGCATTCAGGAAAGCCTTGTTCCGAGGGTGCGGCCATTTCATAGTCCGGTGCTGTCCCAAGTATGCAATTTGCTTGCGTTGAAAGTAGCGTGGGCCTTATGCTACGGTTTTCCATGAGACTACACCATAATGGAAAAAGCATAAGGGGTAAGCCTGGGGATGCTTGGCATTGTGGGGTATGTAATTTTTTCCCGCACCGGAGCATGCCGGGACGGGGGAGGCGGTAAAGGTTGCAACCGATCATCGGGTATCCGGGCATACCCGACTGAGCGCATCGGCAGAGGAATGATACCTACCATGACACGCTACAAAATGAGTTCGGCAGTTGCGATTGCCCTGGTGTTGGGCCTGTTGGCTTCGGACGCCATGGCCGTTGGGGAACGCACGCGTAAGAGTGTGGCGAATATGGGCTTACAGCTCATAAACCGGACACATCCCAAGGTCTTTCGCAGCGAAGATTTTAACTACGAAGCCGATCTCCTTCGGGGGGCGGAATTTGGCTTGCAGGCAATAGACGCGGAATTTCCGCTTAACTCGGAGGCGCAGGTCTTGCAGGCCATCAGCTCGCAGATTGCGCTGTTGCGTGATGCCCGCGAGTATGGCGTGACATCGTACTTTGCATATCGTATGGGGGTTCTGGCCGCACTGACCACCCACGCCATGTTGCCCTATGGCATAGTCTGGACTCAGGAAGAACGCTCTATTCAAGATCAGTTGCTGAGTGATTTTGATGCAAACCTGGAAAGTTTTCGCTTCCGGCCACAAGAGCGTTCCCGCACCTTTATTCTGGATGTGAACGAGTATTTCAATGCCCAACGCCAGTTTGTAGAGACCGACAAGGCGATGATCCTGGAGGATTACCAGCGAAACGTCGGGATGGACGGTTTTCTCGGGGAGAGCTGGCGCAAATTCCTGGAACAGGCCATTATCGCCGTGGGCGATGTCTGGCACACGGTGTTGCGTCAGGATGCCGGCCATGTACCGCACTCGGGTTACCGTGGGATGCTTGCCCGCTACCTGGTCGGCGAAATCGCCTACCAGTTGGAGGAGAAGGGCAATATTCATCGGGCCAACGAGGTCTACGAGAATTTTGTGACCCTGAATGTGGACATGCCCCAAGCCTATGAGAGCATTGGCGATCTTTATTATGAGTACGGTACCGAAGAGTCTCGTACGCGTGCACTGCGTGAGTGGGAAATTGCCTACAGCCTGGCGGGTGCGGAACGCCGCCGTATTGCCGAGAAAATTTCCAGCCATTTCATGAGTGAAGGCCGCGCCGCCTTGGCCCGTGCGGAGTCGCCGGATGCCGATGATGCGGACTTGCCCAGTGCACTCAATTCCTTCGAGCAGGCCCTGGAGTTTGATCGCTTCAGTGACACCGCTGTCGAATATATCCAGCGCACACATGTGGCGATAGCCGAACGTCAGCAACGCTTTGATATGAACGCCGACATAATCGCTTCCGCCTCCGGCGTTCGGGCAGAGGCAGTCCGTGCGCGGCAGGAAAACAGTTTTGGCAACGCCATTCAGACCTACCGCCAGGCGTTGAGCCTTTTCAACTCTGTGGATGACGAATTTCCTGTACTGGCCGAGCAGGCCGAGCAGGCCATTCGCGAGGTGAACCGTGAGCTTACCGGGACCATCACCGAAATTGAAGACCAGGCCAGTGCCGCCATCGATGACGGCGACCGGGCCCGGGATGAGAACCGTTTTGATGCCGCTATCAATTCCTATGAGCGGGTCCCGCAGATTCTGGCCGATATCCCGGACGATTACAGCGCCCAGGTCACTGACAACAAGTTGGACCTGATACAGATGGCAGAAGAGAAGGTTGAAGATGCTCGCCTGGCGCAGATTCGCTATGAGCAGGCCCTGCGTGAACAGGAAGAAGCCGCAGCCCAGGGAGGCGGTCAGCAACAACAACAGCAGCAGCCCCAGACCCCAGGTGGCGTATTCCCGGGAGCCGGCGGACAGCAGCAAGATGGACAGCAACCTGGTATGCCGGGGCTGGAAATGCCCGGTATGCCGATGCCAGGTGGACCGCAAGGCGGTGGTGGCGGCAACAACAATGGCTTGGGCTTCCCCGGCCTTTCCGCTCCCGGCCAGGCTGCCGGTGGATTGGCCCCACTCTAAGCCCGGATGCGTTTCAAACGCCGCGCATAGCGTGATATAATTAAAGACAATGCCGCCCTACGAAGTAGCACATACAACGTAGGGCGGCATTTTTTTATACAATCGGCTGCGCTCCCGGGGGGTAAGTAGCCCCTGCTTATGAGCTGTCCCCAATAGCTTTGACGTTAGTCCACCGGGCAGACTGCCTGAATCGCTTCCAGGCCGATGTCGTGGAGTTTGCCGTTGGAGGCGAAGACCCCCGTGTTGGCTTCGAGTTTGCGGCCCTGAC
Organism: Candidatus Hydrogenedentota bacterium; assembly: GCA_007116095.1. Taxonomy (GTDB): domain Bacteria; phylum Hydrogenedentota; class Hydrogenedentia; order Hydrogenedentales; family SCBR16-9; genus SCBR16-9. The sequence continues at coordinate 2,676 of SKJD01000343.1, read as the reverse complement.
TGAAGTCCAGTTCGCGTCCGGCCAGGTCGGTGATGCGACCGCCCGCCTCTTCGAGGATGATCGAACCCGCCGCCTGATCCCAGATGCGTTCCTTGTAGGTCGGCTGTTTGGGTGAGAGCAAACGGAATAACATCTCGCCGCCGCCCGCCGCCAGCACGGCGTATTTGGCCTGGCTGTCCATGCGCACCGGCTCCGCCTGCATGCCCATGTGTTGCGCCAGCGCATCGATCTGGTCGGTGTTGGTATGGCCCGACTCCACCGAACGCATCATACGCGCCCGGGTGACATCGTCGCAGCCAGACACCTTCAGCGGTGTGAAGTCGCCTACACCCTGAAGTGGGCACTGGTAGGCCCCTTCACCGCGTTTGGCCAAGAGCAGAACACCCTCGCCATTCATTTGGGGATCGCTGGAGGCGTCGAGGTTGGGACAGCCCAATACACCCAGGGTCACCTTGCCGTTTTCAATCAGGGCCAGGGCGATGGCGTACTGTTCTCCGCGGATGTAGCCCTTGGTGCCGTCGACCGGGTCGAGCGTCCAGAAGCGATCGGAAGGCTCCGACGTGCCATGATCAATCCAGTCACAGACCGCTGTCGGTGTGGCGGCGGCTTGTAGCTCCTGAACGAATTGCGTCACCACGCCAAGTACTTCCTGTCCGTCCTTGCTTTTCAGGTCGGCGGAACTTTCCTCAGCCACGAACATGGCGTTGCTGAAAGTGTCGCTCAATGCTTTTCCAATATACGCCTGGATGGCGTAATCGGCGACCGTGACGGGAGAATAGTCGCTCTTGGTGATTCCCTGTACGCTAAGGCCCTGCTTGACCCGGGCGCCCAGCAGTGCGGCATTGCGAACGCTTTCTATGGCGAATGCGACTTCCGGCTGCGTCGTGTCTATCATGGTTGTAGTGGTTCCTTCCATCTATTCGGGTTGCTGTGGGGTATTCCCCATAGCTCATAGCCTATCAAATCCGCCCCTTTCTGCGCATCTGTGCGGCGATTTAGCGCCAACTTGCCCTGACCGAGATCACGAAAAACGATTATAATTCCCGATCTGGAAACGAAAAAGATGAAGCGGAACCCTCTGCCTTGGTATAGTTGCCTATACGAAACACCTCGCATGGCCATGGCCAGTTTCCATGCCGCCTGGCGCAGGGTGTGCCTGCGTATTACGCCATTCACGCCGACTGGCAGTGGGGCGGGTTGGATTATGAGGGGAGCCATGAAAGTTGTAGCTGTGAAAACGGGCGACTCGTCCATGCCATTGAAACCATTACCCATAGCAAACACGTTATACGTTTAGAAGGGGGGAAAGCATGTCCTGTTCCTGGATGCTTGCCAAACCTGCGATCGAAGCGCAACTTGATCCCGGATTTCGGCCCGCTGTATTGGCCAACCGGACTTTCCGGAAAGCCGCGCGGGACTCGGGCAATCCCAAGCCGCTGATTCTCGCCCTGGAGCGGGGCGATGGTACGGTCTCGCGGTATGAGACAGTCATTCTGCCGGAGAACCATCCCCAGGCCGAAGCCAACAACTTTTATGCCGAGCGGCTGGTGAAGTTCCTGCTGTGGCAGCGTGGCGGCTGCAAGGTCTACGTGGGCGGTTCGGAACAGGTGGGCAAGTACCTGGCCGATTGCTACCGGGAAGGCGGCCTGCGCGCCTTTGACGCCAAGTTCATGGGCGAACAGGTCTATGAAAAGCCGTTTGAGGTGATCTGCTGCACTGCTGCGCAGACGCCCCCCGCCAAGGAAAGCGCCAGTCCCCTGGGACGCCACCTGGAAGGTTGTCGTATTGGTTTTGATCTCGGAGCCTCGGATCGCAAGGTGTCTGCCGTAATCGACGGGGAGCCGGTATACTCCGAGGAAGTGGTCTGGGAGCCGCGCAAGAACACAGATCCCGCATACCACTACAATGAAGTCATGACCGCCATCAAAACCGCCGCTTCGAAAATGCCCCGGGTGGACGCCATCGGCGGCAGCTCGGCGGGCGTCTATATCAACAACCACGCCATGGTCGCTTCTCTCTTCCGGGGTATCCCCAAAGATCGTTTCCACGAAGTGAAGGACATGTTCATCCGTATCGGGGAAGAGATGGGCGTGCCGTTGGTGATCGTAAACGACGGCGAAGTCACCGCCCTGGCCGGTTCCATGTCCCTGGAGGACAACGGCGTGCTGGGCATTGCCCTGGGCTCTAGCGAGGCCGGCGGTTATGTCACCCTGGACGGCAATATTACGAGTTGGCTGAACGAGCTGGCCTTCTGCCCCATCGACTACAATCCCGATGCGCCGACCGATGAGTGGTCCGGCGACTTTGGCGTTGGGGCCCGCTACTTCTCGCAGCAATGCGTCTTCCGGCTGGCCGACGGCGCTGGCATCACCCTGCCCGATGGGGAGGGGGTGACCGATGCAGAGCGCCTGAAGGCAGCGCAGGACGCGCTGCACAGCGGCCATGAAGGCGCGCATAAAATCTGGGAAAGCATGGGTGTGTACATGGGCTATGCCCTGGCGCATTACGCCGAGTTCTACGAGCTGCGGCATGTCCTGATCCTGGGCCGTTGCACCTCGGGCGACGGAGGGGATATCATCATGGAGCACGCCCTGAAGGTCCTTCGCCAGGAGTTCCCGGAGATCGCCGAGAGCGTCAATATCCAGTTGCCGGACGAAAAGAGCCGCCGCGTCGGTC